>NZ_JBJEEX010000125.1:0-24599 GCF_051873495.1 Floccifex sp. | reverse complement strand
AAACCCCAAAATTCGTCCCTAAAAAATTTGCCCCCAAAAGATTTTGGTTACCCAAGACTTATGGGTTTTCTGCTACTAAAAATATAAAACAATACTCGCATTGAATCAAAATTAAACATTCTTTATAATGAAATTAAAGATAACATTATCATTTTAGAAAGGAGGAAAACTATGAATCGCTATGTAGAATTTGATGATAATAATTCAGAACTTCATATCTTAAATGGAACCGAATCTACAATCAAATATGAAGACATTGAAAAAGTATCGGTATTAAATGAAGATGCTTCTTTTAAGGGAAAAGGAACTCCTTTTGTTCATCAAGTATTGGGTGGAACGACGTTTTATTCAATGTTTGGAGAACCTGGTTTATATGTTGGTTTAAAAATCACTTTAAAAGATGGTTCAATCAAAGCTATATATACATCAGAAAAGAAGTGTTATGTAAATACTGATATGTATAAAAAAGATCGTGAACTTGCGGAAAAGATAAAAAAGAAAATTGATAGGCGAATTTCATAATAATCATCATGAAAAATATACTTAACCTGATTTGTACTGTATTCCTAGTGATAATGGGTATACTCTACTTATTTGATATTACTTTATTTTCAAATAATCGCATTCTTCAAATTATAATAGGAATACTAATGATCATATCTGTTCTTATTTTATTTATAAACAGTAAAAACCAGTCTTGAAGGCTGGTTTTCATCTTTATCGTTCTTTAAATTGTCCACTATTACAAATGGTATCATTTTTTCTTTCACCGGTTATACGACAAATACCATGAATCCAGTGAATACATTTTGAACATGTTTTATTTTCTGACATATAATTTATTTAATCAACAACACCAGTTCCTTGGCATGCATAGCACTTAACCATTCCACGTCCATTACATTCGGAACATGTTCTTCCATTTTCTGTTTTTCTTCCAAAACATACTGGACATACATCAAGTCCTACTCCTTTACAAATGTAACACTTGGTTGCCATATTAAATTTTCCAACCGGGATTTTTTTGATTTTACTTTTTTCCATACACTTCTTCCTCCTTAAAGTCAGACATTATAACGAAATAATTTAATTAAATACTGTACATCGTTATTGTCTAATCCGTAATTGGCAATCAATTGTTTTAAAATCTGACGTAAAGCTTCTTTGTCTTTGGAATCATTAGCTGCTAGTATTGCAGCCTTATATAAATCGTATTCTTTAGTCGTCATTTTTCTATCCATACAATCACCACCTATAATTAAGTTATCCTTTAAAATAATTGTAGATAATTCTTATACCTTCGACAAGGATTTAAAATAGAAGCAATTACTTTTTTTTATAAATTATAATTTTGTTAATAAACAATAAAAAAAAGATGCACCATTATGATGCATCAATCTATTACTTATTATTAATACGATTTTCTAGATAAGTAGCAATGTAGTTATCATACGTACAAGTATGACGATATACTTTAGCAGCTAATTTTTCTCTTGTATCTAATGAAGTTTCCCCATTTGTTTTAATTTCATCTAAAACTTTACCATAATCATTTGGATCACAGATAACTGGAATCGAAGCATAGTTTTTAGCTGCACTTCTTAACATACTTGGTCCACCAATATCGATGTTTTCAATAACTTCTTCGTGTGTCACTCCTGGTTTTTCAACGGTTTGTTTAAATGGATATAAGTTTACACAAACTAAATCAATGTAATCAATTCCTAATTCTTTTAATTGTCTTACATGATCTGGATTGTCTCTTACACATAAAAGAGCTCCATGTACTTTAGGATGAAGTGTTTTTACACGACCATCCATAATTTCAGGGAAACCAGTGATTTCACTGATTCCAATCACTTTTAATCCCGCTTGTTCAAGTGCTTTTTTTGTTCCTCCTGTAGAAATAATTTCATATCCTTGTTCTACTAAACCAGATACAAATTCAACTAATCCCGTTTTATCGGAAACACTCACTAATGCTCTTTTCATAGTATTTTAACTGTTCCTTTCTCTACAATGATTTTATTATCACAATATAGTTCAACAACTTTTGGTAATATTTTATGTTCAATTTCTAAGACTCTTTTTTGAATATCTTCAGCAGTTTCTAAATCCGCAATAGATACGGCTTCTTGCCAAATAATAGGTCCACCATCCACTTCTTCACTCACAAAATGAATCGTTGCTCCGGATACTTTTACACCTCTTTTTAAAACCGCTTCATGTACGTGCATACCATACATTCCTGGTCCACAAAAAGATGGAACCAAAGAAGGATGAATATTAATGATTTTATTAGGATAGGCTTCAATTAATTCTTTTCCTAAAATAGCTAAGTAACCTGCTAATACAATAAAATCAATTTTTTCTTCTTTTAATGTATTTAATAATTCATTTTGATCTTTAATCACAAGATTTTTGATGCCTGCTTTTTCAGCTCGTTGTAGTCCACCCGCTGTTTTACGATTCGATACAACTAAAGCAATTTCACCATTAATATGATTACGATGATCAATAATGGATTGTAGATCAGAGCCCGAACCTGAAATTAGAACGGCCAATCTTAACATAATTCGACCCCTTTATCTCCTTTGACAATTTCACCAACTACATAACACTTATCGCCTGCTTGTTCGATAGCTTTCATAGCTGTTTCTACGTCTTTTGAATCTAAGGCAATGACCATTCCAAGTCCCATATTGAATGTGTTGTACATCATTTTTTCTTCAATGTTTCCATTTTTTTGAATCAAATCAAAAATAGGTGGAACTGGATAGCTTCCTTTTTTAATAATGGCTTTGGCATTTTCTGGTAACATTCTAGGAACATTTTCATAGAATCCACCACCTGTAATATGTGAACAACCTTTAATAGTGATTCCTTCTTTTTTCACATTCTTTAATGCTTTTACATAAATACGAGTTGGCTCAATTAAAGCGTTTCCTAGGGTGGTTTGTAGTTCGTCATAATATGTATTTAATGATTCTTCACTCATGTCAAATACCGAACGAACTAAACTAAATCCATTGGAATGTACTCCACTTGAAGCAATTCCCACTAACACATCGCCTTCTTTAATTTTAGACCCATCGATGATGTCTTTTTTATCCACAACTCCAACCGCAAATCCAGCTAAATCATATTCATCTTGTGGCATTAGTCCTGGATGTTCCGCTGTTTCTCCACCAACAAGGGCACATTCACTTTGAATACATCCTTGGGCTACTCCTGATACAATAGTTGCGATTTTTTCAGGATAGTTTTTTCCACATGCGATGTAGTCAAGGAAGAACAAAGGTTCTCCTCCACTACAAGCAATGTCGTTTACACACATGGCAACGGCATCAATTCCAATGGTATCGTGTTTATCCATCACAAAAGCTAATTTAACTTTTGTTCCACATCCATCTGTTCCCGATAATAATACGGGTTCTTCCATATTTTTAATTCCACTTAAATCAAAGGCACCGGCAAAACCACCAAGACCTCCTAAAACCTCAGGACGCATTGTTTGTTTTACGTGCTTTTTCATTAATTCAACGGATTTATATCCTGCTTCAATATCGACTCCTGCTTTTTTGTAATCCATGACTTCCTCCTATTTATGTGTAAAATAACGTACACCGTTTTCAAAAATATTTTGATCTTTATTTCCAGCTATGTTCTTAAATAAACCATCTTCATATCGTTCACTATGACCCATCTTACCAAAGATTTTTCCATCTTCGCTAAAGATACCTTCAATTGCCATACTAGAACCATTGATATTATCTAATCCATCCATTGTTGGAATTCCTAATTCATTTACGTATTGAGTAGCGATTTGTCCGTTTTCTAACAATTTTTGAAGAACTTCTTCACTCGCTACAAATTTACCTTCTCCATGAGACATCGCAATACTATGAATGCTTCCTGTATCAATTCCTTGCATCCATGGTGATTTATTAGAAGTTACTCTTGTACGTGCCATGTGAGAAACATGTCGGTTAATATTATTTCTGAATAAAGTTGGATTGTTTTCGTCTAATTTTTCAATGTCTCCATATGGAAGTAAACCAGATTTAATTAATGCTTGGAATCCATTACAAATTCCTAAAATCAATCCATCGTTTTCTCTCATTGTTTGAATCGCATTCCATACTTTTTCGTTTCTTAATACATTGGCAATGAATTTACCCGAACCATCTGGTTCATCTCCTGAAGAGAAACCTCCAACAATCATTAAGATTTGTGCTTTAGAAATTTCATCAGCTAAAGTATTGATGCTCTTTTGAATGTTTTCAACGGTTAAGTTATTGAATACGACTTGATGAACTTCCGCTCCCGCTCTTTCAAATTTTTCAGTTGTATCGTATTCACAGTTTTGTCCAGGGAACACAGGAATGACAACCACTGGTTTATCAATTTGAACTTTTGATTGTGGTACTGTAGTATTTGTCATTGGCGTACACATAACTTGTCCATTTGGATCTACAGTCATAGGATAAATATCACTATAACGTTTTGTCCAAGCTTTTAAAGCATCATCCATTGATACTTTTTCATCATTAATCACAATTTCTTTTTGATCATTGATAATTCCTAACATTGTGAAATGAGGATCATGAATGACTTCGGTTGTTTCCACAACTAAAGAACCAATATTTGTTCCATAGATGTCTTCATCACACATAATGGCAACTCCTAATTTATTTCCAAATGCCATTTGGGCAATGGCAGCTCCAATTCCTCCGAATTTTACACTACTAGCTGAAACAATTTTTCCATCTAACATATATTGATGAACTGTTTCAAAGTTATCTTTTAATTGTTCATAATTAGGCATGTCATTTTCAAGACGATTATGTTTTACTAGATAAACATAATTTCCTGGTTTCTTGAATTCAGCAGAGATAATATGATCTGTTTTATCGCTTGTTACGGCGAATGTGATTACTGTAGGAGGAACATGAATATCTTTATATGTTCCTGACATACTGTCTTTTCCACCAATACTAGGTGTTTCAAAAGCTAATTGTGCATCAATTAATCCCAATAACGCTTCAAATGGACGTCCCCATTTTGTCGCATCTTTACCAACTCTTTCAAAGTATTCTTGATTTGATAAACGACAAGTTTTATAGTCTGCTCCTAAGGCTGTAATTCGAGTCAAAGCTTCGACTACTGAATAAGCCGCTCCTAAATAAGGAGAATACTTAGAAATTTTAGGATCGTATCCATATGTCATTAATGAACAAGTATTTGTGAATCCATGAACTGGTAACTTTTGTACGGATCCTTGTTCTGGTGTTAATTGATAGAAACCACCAAATGGCATCAATACAGTACTCTTCCCAATAGAAGCATCAAACATTTCTGCTAACCCAATTTGACAAGCAACATTATCTTCTTGTAAGACATCAATTAAATTTGTATCTTTATGTTCAAATGGTTTTTCATCGTATTCACTTGGAGTGACTTCTACTTTTTGATGTTGGCGTACACCATTTGTGTTTAAGAAATCACGTGACATATCCACGATTGTTTTTCCTTTAAAACGCATAACCAAGCGATTTGTATCGGTTACATCCGCAACTTTAATCACATCTAAGTTTTCTGTGAAAGCGATGTTTTTAAATTCTTCAAAGTCTTTTGCTTCAATAACACAAGCCATTCTTTCTTGGGATTCGGAAATGGCTAGTTCCGTTCCATCTAATCCTAAATATTTAACCGGAACCGCATCTAAGTTAATATCCAATCCATCGGCTAATTCACCAACCGCAACAGATACTCCCCCAGCTCCAAAGTCATTGGCTTTTTTGATTAAGCGTGTGCATTTTGGGTTTCTAAATAAACGTTGTAGTTTACGTTCAACTAAGGCATTTCCTTTTTGAACTTCTGATGAACATTTTTCTAAAGAAGTTTCGTTGTGTTCTTTTGATGAACCGGTTGCTCCTCCAATACCATCGCGTCCAGTTGCTCCACCAAACATAACGATAATATCACCTGGTACAGGTTGTTCACGTTTTACATGGCTCTTAGGTGCAGCACCTACCACAGCTCCTACTTCCATACGTTTGGCAACATATCCTTCATCATAGATTTCTTCTACATAAGTAGTTGCCAATCCAATTTGATTTCCATATGAAGAATATCCTTGTGCTGCTTTTTTACTGATTTTTGATTGAGGTAATTTATGTTCTAAGGTTTCTGAAATAGGTTTTGTGATATCCCCAGCTCCAGTAATACGCATTGCTTGGTATACATAGGCACGACCTGATAGAGGATCTCGAATAGCTCCTCCAATACATGTACTAGCCCCTCCAAATGGTTCAATTTCCGTTGGGTGGTTATGCGTTTCGTTTTTAAACATTAATAACCAATCTTCATCGACTCCATCAACATCGACTTTAATTTCAATGGAACATGCATTGATTTCATCACTGATTTCAATATTATTGACTTTTCCTGTTTTTCTTAAATATTTACCAGCAATAGTGGCCATGTCCATAAGCGTTTGTTCTTTACGATTTCCATGGACTTCTTCTCTTAATTTTAAATATTTATTATAAGATTCTTGAATTTGGTCTTGAAGTGTATCCAATTTAAATTCAACCGAATCCAATACCGTTTCAAATGTAGTATGACGACAATGATCTGACCAATACGTATCTAATACACGCATTTCAGTCATTGTACAATCTCGTTTTTCTTCGTTTTTAAAATAATTTTGAACATGTTCAATGTCTTCTTGTGACATTGCCAATCCAAGTGATATTCTTAATTCACTTAATTGTTCTTGACTCATTTCCATAAATCCATCAATGGTCTTAACATCTTCAAAATTCACATCTTGATCATCTTCAAGAATTGATAAATCTTTTATACGTGCTTCTACGGGATTCACTAAATAATGGGTAACTTTTTCTAATTGTTCATCACTCATTTTTCCTTCAAATACAAGAAGTGTTCCAGAATGAATGCGAACAGTTTGTTTATTGTTTAAAAGCATTAAACATTGCATGGCACTATCGGCTCTTTGGTCGTATTGTCCTGGTAAAAATTCATATGCGAGATATTTTTTATTCGTTAAATCAACTGTATCAAATACATTATCAGTTACGACTTCACTGCACACATTTTCTTTTAATAATTGAATGTCGTTTTCATCGGCATTGAAAATATCATAAATATTGTATTGCGTTAAACTTAATTCATTATCCAATCCAAGTGATGTCTTTAATTCATTACATAAAGATTGACTTTCTACTTGAAATTGTTCTTTTTTACTTACAAAAATACGCGTATCCATGTTGTTCTCCTATTCTACATATGAATCGTCTAATACTTTTTTAGCTTGTTGTTCTTTAAAGGCTATAATTTTATTTTGAAGTTGTTCATCTTTTAATCCCATCATTTGACAAGCTAAAATCGCAGCATTTTTAGGACCTGCTTTTCCAATTGCCACTGTTGCGACAGGTACACCTGATGGCATTTGTACCGTTGACAATAAAGAATCCATTCCTCCTAAAGCAGAAGTTTGTACTGGAATTCCAATAACAGGTAACGGTGTCGAACTTGCGATTACTCCAGCTAAATGGGCGGCTCCTCCCGCTGCTGCAATAATAACTTCAATGCCGCGATTTTTGGCTTGTTTGCTCAATTCAATCACAGCTTCTGGAGTTCGATGAGCACTTAAAATACGTACTTCATAGCCAACTCCAAATTCATCTAGTTGATCCATACATCCTTGCACAACAGGAAGATCGGATCTAGATCCCATAACAATTAAAACTCGTGTTTCCATTTACTACATCCTTTCATTAAAAAAAGCGTATCTATGCAGACACGCTAAAAAAAGCACTAAAATAAAAAAATAAAATTTCGGTAAATCTTCTTATTATCTTCATAAGTAAGACATCCTCCGTTACAACAAGAATATTGTATCTAAAATGTGGTTAATAAACAACATTTTAATTTATAAATAGATGTGATATAATCATCGTTGGTAAAATAAACTTTACATTCTTTTAAAAGTCGTTTACGAAAGTAAATGACTTTTTATTTTAAAAAGAAAGCTAATTCTAGCTTTCTTGTTTATGATATAAATCATATAATTCATTTTTCTTAATATTTAATTCCTTGGCAACCAATTGAATTGCTTGTTTTGTTTTATACCCCTCTTGAACATATTCATTTACTTTATCAATCGCATCATTCATATCTACTTCTTCTTTTAAAGTGTTTCCTTCAATAACTAAAACCATTTCACCTTTTAAAGAATCACAAATGGATAAAACTTCTTCAACTGTTCCACGAATAAATTCTTCATGTAGTTTAGTCAATTCTCTTGCCAAGCACATATTACGATTTCCTAATACTTCTAATATATCTTCTAGACAAGAAGAAATACGATGAGGGGCTTCATAGAAAATGATTGTATAGGGAAAAGACTTTAATTCATTTAATTGTTTTTTACGCTTCGAACTTTTACTATCTAAAAATCCATAGAATAAATAGTGTTGCGTACTTAAACCACTGGCAACTAAGGCATTCATTGCGGCATTGCATCCCGATAAAGAAACAACAGGATTTCCTTGTTCAATCACATCGCAGACTAATTTTTGTCCTGGATCGGATACCAATGGATATCCCGCATCGGAAACAACAGCGACACTTTTTCCTTCTTTTAATTCATGAAGAATGCGGGGAATACTTTCTTTTTGATTGTGTTCGTGATGCGATATCAATGGCTTTTTAATATTGTATGCCATTAATAATTTACTTGTATTACGAGTATCCTCACACGCAATGATGTCTACATTTTCTAGTGTTTCTAATGCTCGTTTAGTCATTTCGGATAAATTTCCAATGGGTGTTGGTACTAAATATAGAGTTGCTTGTTGGGTTTCAAAACTTTTTTGTCGATTCATTTTTATTCCAATCCTAAATCTTTAAATGTCACAAACTTAACATCTTCTTTGTTTTCGAGTTTAGCTGTTTTTTGAAGTACATTCATACTTGTGATACGGTATTTATTTCCTTCATATGTCACAAAAGAATTAATTTTAGGTAAGTCTTTTCTCATTTCTGTGTATTGATCATTTTCATATCGTAAACAACACATTAACTTACCACATTGTCCACTTAACTTTTGAATGTTAAGAGCTAATAATTGATTTTTAGCCATATTGATAGAAATAGAATCAAAGTCACATAAGAAGCGTGAACAACAAGTTTCCATTCCACAGTTTCCTAGTCCTCCTACCATTTTAGCTTTATTACGAGGACCGACTTGTCTTAATTCAATACGACAATGTAATTGACTAGCTAAGTCTTTCAATAATTGTCTAAAATCAACACGGTCATCGGATACATAAGTGAAAATGACTTTCGTACAATCCAATGTGTATTCTCCACTGATTAAGTGCATATCTAAATTTAAGTTATCAATGCATTGTTGACAAATTTCCATTGCTTTTTTAGCTTTCTTTTCGTTGTCTTTCTTTTGAAGTAAATCGTATTTAGTTGCCAAACGAACAACTGGTTTACAATTCCCTTTTACTTTGTTTTCATCAAAATCGATATAAGGCGCACATACTTTTCCTAGTTCTTTTCCTCTTACCGTTTCTACAACGACATCGTCACCAATGTTGTAGGGTGTACTCGCTCCAAATGTATATGCTTTTTTTGATTCATCAAATTGAACGTAAATAATATATTTATAATCTTGATTCATTTTGTCACAACCTTCCTGATTTTATTGTATGTTTGATCCAACAATAAAGCCAAATCTACGGGTATTCTTAATGCATCTAGTGCTTGTACAAGAATCATTTGAATTTGACTATATTGTGATAAATTCATTTCTTTTTCTTTAATATTGAATAATAACCATTGAATCCATAAACGAACCCATTTTTTATCCATATATTTTGATTTAGGAATAAAACATTCTGTCTGCATAATCACAATTTGTTCCAATGAATCCCAATGATTCATATAATCCAACGCAAATTGTTTGACTTGTTCATACTCCTCTGTTTCAATCATTTCTTTTACTTGATCCAATGAATAACCATTCATTGCCAACATTTTAGCACTTTTTTCATCCACAATGGTTTTTAATTCATCTTCTAGTGAAATAGGTCTAAACGTTACAATTTGACAACGAGATTGAATCGTAGGAAGTAGATTGGATTTTTCATCCGCAGTCAATATCGCATAGATTCCTTGACCTGGTTCTTCTAAAAACTTCAATAATTTATTACTTGCTGCATTATTCGCATTATCGAATCGATCGAGTATATAAATTCTTTTATTAGAAACTTCTTGGGCTGTTTCCGAGAATTTATCAATAATGTTTAGAATATGATCTTTTTTGATGTTTTCTTGATCTCCATGAACGAAACAAAAGTCATTGGATTCTTCTTTTGCCATTCGTTTACATGTATCACATTCCTGACAGGCAAAGCCATCTTCATCTGGGTGTTCGCACACCAAGCTTTGGGCAAATAATAAAGCAGTTTGGCTCTTAATGCTTCCTTTTGCTCCAGTGAATAAATAAGCATGGGCTAAACGATTGTATTTCAATGCATTGGATAGGGTTTGATACACAATGGGCTGATTCTTTTTTAGTTCTTCTTTATTCATAAGATTCAATCACTTTCATGACTTGGTCTAAAGCATTTTTAAAGACAACATCAACGCTTGGTTCTGCATCAATCACAACAATACGATCGGGGTATTTTTCAATTAAAGTGTCATATCCTTTTCGTACTTTTTGATGAAAATCATTGGCTTCTAAGTCTAAACGATTTTTATCACCGCGAATGTTCATGCGCTTTTGTCCGGTTTCCATGCTTACAGATAAGAATAATGTTTTTTGAGGCATGTAGTCAGAAATCGCAAATTGATTAATTTGCCATACTTCATCCATACCAATTCCACGGGCATAGCCTTGGTAAGCAAGCGATGAATCCACGAAACGATCACATAATACAATTTTTCCTTCATTTAATGCCGGTACAACTTTTTCAACTAAATGTTGACGTCGGCTTGCAGCATATAATAAAGCTTCTGTTCTTTGATCCATTTCGGTGTTTTTTGTATCCAATAAAATTTCTCGAATTTCTTCGGCAATTTTACTTCCCCCTGGTTCTCTTGTATAGACAACCGGATATCCTCTTTTTTCTAGTTCTTCTTTTATTTTAAGGCAGATGGTTGTTTTTCCAGCACCATCGTTTCCTTCAAATGTTATAAATATTCCTTTTTTCATATTAAGTTCACCATTAGAATTATATCAGAATTTCTATGATTTATTTATTTTTTGTACTACAATTATCAATGGGTGATGAAAATGAATAAAGAAATGATTAATTCTTTAAAAGAGTTAGAAAATATTCAAGTCATTGCGGTTTCAAAAACACGAACAAAAGAAGAAATTGATGAAGTGGCTTCCATGGGTCTAACTACTTTTGGAGAAAATAAAGTACAAGAATTAGTGGACAAATACGATGAAAAGTATACTTGGCATTTGATTGGTCATCTACAAACCAATAAAGTAAAATATGTCGTTGGAAAAGCAGTTATTGAAACACTTGATTCTGTTAAACTTGCCAAGGAAATCGAAAAACAGGCCAAGAAACATAATCTAGTTCAAGAGTGTTATGTGCAAATTAAGATTTCTAATGATGAGAATAAAACAGGTTTACCAATTGAAGATGCGATTTTATTTTTAAAGGAATGCGAACAATTCGAACATATTAAAATTACTGGATTAATGTGTGTTGCCACAAATACCGAAGATGAACACATTATCATTAATGAATTCGAACAAATGAAAGAATTATTTAATTTAACGAAAATGATGTATCCAGAAATGAAGTATTTATCAATGGGAATGTCTGATGACTATAAATTAGCTATTGAACATGGATCAAATACCATTCGTATTGGTAGTGCCATCTTTGGTCAAAGAAACTATGATATTAAGTAAATAGAGCCGACCGGCTCTTTGTTTAATCACACGGATTGAAAACTCAAAATACGACGGGTTGAAAGTTCCGAATCTGACGGGTTGAGATACTATTTTGCTAAAAAATCTATCTTTCTTTTAAAAAATTAACACTATATACACACAAAGAGAGCTCACGCTCTCTTTCATATTTTATTTCTATATCTTTTCACAACGAACAACGACACGAGAATATCCTGCCCATGTACAAGTAAATAAAGTTAAATCATAATTTCCTTGTTCGAGTTCCAATCCTTGATTGGGCATTAATATTTCTGTTCCCACAACTTTGTATTGAAACACTCTCTCTTTCATGTCCACAAAGGCAATGACATCTCCTTGTTTTAGTTTCTTTAAATTTCCAAAGTGATAATAACTATTATGTGCTCCAATAATAAAGTTTTCCTTATAACATGTGCCCAAATATCGACAAGGAGCTTTATCTAAATTAGCCATTGTACATTCACTTAAGACGGGTAAATTTAAATCAAGAGCAGGAATTTGAATCATTCCTACATAATCTAAGCCATCAATAGTCTGAATAGGCATTTCCATATCTGGATTAATAATATAGTCTTCTGTTTCTCCTTCCAATAAAGTATCTTGATCAAATTCAAGTTTTCCTAAAGCATCATTAGAAGACTTACCAGCACGAAGAGCACAATATCCGTTATATAAACTTAAAAGAAGGGCTATGCATAAGCACAATAGCCCTATTCGTATGAAGTTTTTACCCTTCATTGGATTTTCTCCTTACCAATCCAATGACTATAAACAATAAACCAACAACTACCAAGGCAAGAACTGGCCACCAATATTGTCCCGTATGAGGAATGTTTTTATCTGTTGAAGGAGTTGGTGGTACATTATATGTATTTGTGACAACATATGTCACTCCTTCTTTAGTAACACTAACTGTATAGTTATCAATTTTTTGTTCAACTAAAGTATATTTATGCGTTGTTTCACAGTTTTCCCAAACATGTTGCCAATTATTCTCTTTACTTAAAGTTACTTGATCATATAATTGTCCATCTTCATATAATTGAACAAGTACACTTGTAGGACGAACCTTTTCATATCCAGTATCTTTCCAAACTTTCATTACTTTTAAAGAAAGAGAAGTATCATCACTGATTTCAAATTTAGGTTCAATAGTAACTTCATACATCCATTCATTTTTTTCATAGTCTAAAGAAGGAAGTAAAATAATACTTGGAGTAGTTTCATATACTTTTCCATCTTGCGTTTTAATTTCAGAAGTTACTAAATATAAACCTTTTTCAACTGAATCAAAATACAAAGAACCATCACTACCCGTTGTTCCATTATATTCAGACTGAATACCTTCGGCAGCAACAAAACCTTCTAATGTTAAAGCCAATTCATTCCAAGCTTCATCATTTTTACCTGTAATATTAACATTATAGTCTTCATACCCTTCGGCAACACTGATTTCTCCAGTTTCACTTACATAACCAATATGATATAAATCAAAGTGAATTCCACTGTAATTTGTTTGTAGAGTTAATTGAATGTCTCTTCCCATATCAATGTATCCAGCTGCATGAATATTCATAGGAAGTACCATAAAACATAAAACTAAACTTAAAATAATATTTCTTATTTTCCTCATAATTTATCCTCTCTTCTTAGGTATTAATAACACAATAATTAATATGATAAAAATAGGTATAGCCAAAGCCCCTGATACAATCATTGGATCAATTTGAGATGCATCAGCCGTCACAAAAACAGCTATGTCTTTATTTTCAACACGATGTCCTCGTACTAATAAACGATGGCTATTGACTCCATAGGGAGTACAAGTTACTAAAGTACATAAATCTTTTCCAGGTTCTATTTGTAAAGATGTCATTTCTTGTGGTTCAACAATCAGAATTTGATCCACTTCATAAGTCAATACTTCATTCAATGTTCGAAGCATAAACGTATCGCCCATTTCCAATTTATCAAGATTACTGAAAAGCTTAGCACTAGGAAGACCTCTATGTCCTGATAAAACACAATGCGTACTCGTTCCCCCAACTGGTAAAGAACTCCATTCCAAATGTCCAATGGCAATTTGTAGTACCGCTTCATCGGTTCCATGATAAATAGGCAATGAACAACGAATCTTAGGAATTTCAATGTATCCCATAATTCCTGTTCCCGTAACATCTAATAGCGATTCATATTCAAGAATTTCCGCATCACTTAAAGAATAATGAAAAGAAGTTCTTCTTTGGTTATATTTTATCGCATCTTCATACATTTGTTCATAATTATTTTCATCTAAATTCGAAACTGTATCGGCATAATGCGCAATAGCACGCGTCTGATGAAATGAATTATAGTAATCACTCACAGTTGGATACAACAATAAGGACAATCCTAGAAGAAGAATGAAAACTAATATTATATTCGTAAAATTCTTTTTCTTCATCTAACCCTCTCCTTATCATTATATAAACATACAATACAGGAAGGAATAAATCCTTCCTGTTATAACTATATCAATTAATTCATTCTCTTACGAGTAATTAATAATACGACAGCAACTAATACTAATCCAGCACCAGCTACATAGAACATTGTAGTACCAATACCACCTGTTTCAGGTAATGTTGCACCTTTTTTATTTTCTACATTAGTTGAAACAGTACCTGTGTCAACTACTCCGGTGAATTTATTTCCACCTGATAAACTTGTTAGAGCAGGATTATCAGATAATACATCATGTTCAGCACTGATAGTAAATTCGATATCTGCAATTGTATTGTATCCAGCAGGTGTAGTAGTTTCGACTAATTTATAGTCACCATCATCTAGGCCAGACCATTCAAAAGTAGTCATGTCATCACCTTTAACTTCACTACCAACAACTACATATTCACCAGATGCGTTTTTCTTATATAAAGTAAATCCAGCACCTTTTAAAGGATCTTTCTTTTCATCCACTTTATTTACTACTACTTTATAAGTAAATACGATAACTGTATCATCTGGAGTCTTTCCATTTTCTCCACCTTGTGCATCGTTTGGATTATTTGAATAAGTAACATGCATTGTATTAGGGTTACCAGTTGAACCTAAAACAGCTTGATCATTTAAAGTTGAAGAATATTCAACAGTAATAACTGAACCAGCTTTAGCAGCTGTACTCTTTAAATCCGCAAAACGAACTTCAAAAGTATCACCATCAGTTAATCCAGTTGTAACTACTGAATAATTACTTTTATCAACTGTTGCTCCATCAATTTTAACGACTACTGTTTCTGGTTTGAATGTTAATCCAGCAGATTCTTTATCGTGGAAAGTTAATTTGTATACTTTATAGTTATCATAATCTTGAGCGATTGTAGCTTTTAATTGGAAAGGAACATCATCTCCAATATCATAGTCAGCTGAATCTTGCCAAACTACTGCATCTTCAGTTGTATTAGAATCATTTTTATCATCTACTTTTTTCTCAGAAGTAACTGTTCCAACTTTTGGACTAATTGTAGTAGGTCCTACAACTTGAACAACATATAAACTATAAGCTTCTCCATCTCCTACTGGACCATTGTCTTTAATTAAATAGTAACCAGTTGGAGCATTTAATGGACTACCATCACTTACTGTTCCAAATTTTTCAGAATCTAAATTAACGAATTCTTTGATTT
Source organism: Floccifex sp. (assembly GCF_051873495.1). NCBI lineage: Bacteria > Bacillati > Bacillota > Erysipelotrichia > Erysipelotrichales > Erysipelotrichaceae > Floccifex > Floccifex sp. The sequence goes on along the minus strand of NZ_JBJEEX010000125.1, from coordinate 8,933 downwards.
TTTCTAATTTTTTTGTATCAGATAGTGAATTTACTGCTTCTAAAGCTTTAGTTGTAGCATCTGGCACTGCTTCTCCTTTAGTTCCTTGACCATTTTTACCCCATTTAACATTAGATAATACTCCATCAGATAAATCACCAGTAAAGATTTGGTATACATCATAAGTACGTGTACTTCCAGCTGGTGCTGTGATTGTTGTGTCAGCTGCAAATATTGTTGTAGACATTGTGAATGCCATTACGAATGCAACTAAAACACTATAGAATTTTTTTATGTGCTTCATGTCTTTCTCCATTTCTATTAATTTCTTCTTCACATAATTTTTTTTTTGATTTAAGTAGTTTGAAGGTTTCTAAGATTTTAGGCCTCCTTCCTACTTAATTTATTTTTGTACAACAGAATGAGTGATCCTAATACTAGAATTAATCCTCCTATTGTATAAAACCATGTACCAGAGCCTCCTGTTTCAGGAAGTTCTACTGTAGATTGATTGGTGACAATAACTGTCTGTCCGTTTTGTGCCGTATTTGGATTGCTATCCGCATCATCATCTTGATCATAAGAAACAAGATATTTATTGTTTCCTATTATTCCTTGATCAATGATTGGCTTACCTTGATCATCTAATTCATAAACATAATATGTTTTTTGTAAATCTAAATTTTTAAATATACCTGATTTATTCGCACTTGTATCAGATTCATTATATGTAATCGATATAGTTTGCGATGGTTCTTGCGTTGTTGATGAAGTTTGTGCATTTTCATACAATCCAAAATTATATGTACCTTTTACCGGACTACAATCTGTTCGTCCACCAATATCTATAAATTTCTTTTCTACTGTAATTTGGCCTTTATGGTTGTAGGCTTGATAAATATAATTTGGTGATTGATAATAAACAGTTGCTTTTCCTTTTACTTGTTCTAGTAACGGTGGATATGATTTATCCTCTAGTTGTTTTGCGATTACAAAGTAATGTGGTTGTGCATCTAAAACATAACCATCAGGTGCCTTTGTTTCAGTCAAACAATAGATAGTATTATAAGACATTTGTTGGCCTGCGTCATTACCAAATGTCAATTTTCCATCAGTTCCCGTATCTTTTGACCAAATATCATCTTGTAATACAAATTCTTTACTTTGTTCATTATATGTGGCTTCTTGTAAAGTAAAAGTAGCTCCTGTTAGTTTTATAGCCATATCCGTACTATCTGATTTTTCAACCGTTACAGTCGGAGGAGTATTACCACTAACGGTTCCACCTACTGTATATGAGAAGTTTTCACTTTCGAAACTTCCACCTTCCGGAGAATCATAACCTTCCCAATAAGCTTTATTGGTAATTTTTACTTCTTGACCTGGTGCAGCATTAACATTTGTGTTGTATGTAATTGTTAATGCCAGATTATCTGGAATTTCAATACTTAATGTTTGTCCATTTACAGAAGCTGTCCATTGATTTGAACTCAATACTTCATCCATTCCTGTTTTCTTAATCACAATGGAACTTGAATCAAGGGTTAAGTTTTCACCTAATTCATCAATTACTGTAATTTTATCCTTATTTGGTAATAAATCTTGTCCATTAGGATTTACTTTAATTTCAAATGGATAAACACTACCATCATTTTCTTGATGTATTCCTGTTTTGGAAATTGTTGAAGTTTTAATACTTACACTGTCATTTCCTGTTGAAACCGTATTTCCTTTCGCCGTCTTTAATGTAACTTTATTGTCAAAAGTCTTTTCAATGCCTCCTAGTAACACATCTGGATCTGTTACTCGACAGGCAATTTGATATTCAACTCCAAATTGATCGACTTGATATCCATTATATAAACCATCCACATCCCAAATAACTTTATTGCCATTTTGATAATAATAAACAATTTTACTATTATTGTGTTGATCAATGATGGTTTGCGTATGCTCTACCCAACCTTTTCCTAAATCACTTAGTTCTGTTTCAGTTAATTTTACTGTTGTTGGAACAGGTATATTACGCGTATAGCCTCCTCCATTCCAGAAATATCTTACATATACAAGTTCCATTCCTTCTGGAATTGTTTCTTCAAATCGATATCTTCCATTTAAATTACCTACATAGTTAGCTTGAATTTGCCATGTGACATAAATTCCTGGTTTTTCAAATAAATTCGTTATATTGTTATGATTCTTATTTTTTGAAATAACTGTTTCTGTTGTTCCATCCCATTTCACAACTTTATTTAGTTCTTTAAAAACACCGTTACTTCCACACAGTACTTCCGTAGCTGTATTGTGATTAACATATTGTTTACCATCAAATGAACTTTCTAGTTTGTTTTTATATGTTTTTGTTTCACGATCTCCAACTGGAATACTTTGAGGAGCAGAGCGTACAATAATATATAGTGATTTTCCATTGTCTAAGCTAATTGACTTATTTAATTTCACAATTAGTTGATTATTTACAAGTGAACTATCTTCTACTGGAATTTTAGAATAATAAGACTCATCTAGTTTTGTTAAAAGATTTTCATCCATTAAATCGCCCATATTATCAAAATCAGAAATCGTTTTAGCTGTTCCAAGATTTCCTATATATAAGCCAACCAAAGAATTACTCCTTATAAGATTATTATCTAAAGTTGTATCTCTAAAATAAGTGTCTTTGGAAATTGTATTTCCATCGACTTTAATAACCCAATATAAAGAACCATGGCTCCAGTCATTTCCTTCTGCTGTTGGATCATAGTACCAATTTAATTTTTGGGCATTGAAACTGTTACTTCCTGCTACAACAACAGAAGCATCAACTACCATTGGTGTTAATGTATACTTTGTTCCATTAATACCCACTGTTCCGCCTAAAGAAAATTCATTAGTAACTACAACCTGAGTAACATTATCTACATTTACAGGTTTAGCATAATATGTTAATAAATAAGCATAGTTTCCATCTATTCCTAATTTATCTGATTCAAATGAAAATGAGTTTTGTCCATCCACTTTCAAATAAACTGTTTTATCAGGTGTTCTATCACTTAAATTCTTAATTACAACTGCGTCTGTTAAATTACTTGTTGGTTTATTCTCCTTTATTTCATAAGCGTTGATTTGAACATATCCAACATATTGCATATAAGCTTGTTGGAATTGATCACTCATGGATGCACTGGAAACATCCCAGTTACCTGCTTCATTGGCAACAACTTGATATTGATAACTTCCTATTGGAACATTAAATGAAGTTACATCATTTATATGAGAAACTGTCTTGTCTTTAATTTCATAAACAAAATCATTTAAACTAATAGTTTTAGCTTCTGTTAAGGCATCTCCAACTATTTTACGATCCCATACTTTCTTAGAAAGATTTTCAGTATACATATAAGACTGAATTTTATTTCCATTATCTGTAGTTGAAGCATTTAACGCAAGATAGACACGGTTATTTATTGGTACTACTCCTTCAGTAAATGCATAAACATTAGGTTTAACTTTTACTTGATAACTTAATGTATATGTTTCACCCTTACTTAAAGTTCCTATTTTATATACAAAACCATATTTATTATCAGTAAATGTTGGCGCGATTGATTGTTTATCTGTTAAACCAGTTTCACTATTCTGATCTTTGGATCCACCTTTATACAAATAAAATGAACCATCTACATAGGAAGTGAAATTTAAATATTTTTGTTCTGTTTTACTTGCATCATCAATCGAACCATCTAATGCATCTTTGATGCATACATTTTTTAAAGGGTATGTATTTTTTTCATCCGCTTTAATCCATACATAATATGTAATATACATATTTCCTTGGTCATCTGTATTCGTTACCGAGCCTTTCTTAGACATATTCGCTGTAGCTTTTGGTGAAAATTCACTTGTAGCTGTCTTTTTTTCAAGGTCTTTGGAATAGACTTTTGCTTGATTGGTAATAGTAGCGGTTTGTCCTTGGCTAGTGTATGCATCCACAAGTTTTACTTTATATGTTAGAGTTCGAACTTCATTAGGAGCCATATTACCAATAGTCCAAACTAATTTCCCGTCAACTGTTGTAGCTGTACTTGCATTTAAAATACCTTCTTCTGAAATAGTTATATCTAAATATTTAGAAGCAACAAGATTACCATTATTTGTAAATTCATCAACCACTTTTACATTTGGCATGCCATCTGGTCCTGCTGTAACCGTTAATGTATAACTTAAATAATCTCCTTTTTCATTACCCGACTCAATTTGACTAAATGTTGGTGTACTTTTTTCAATTTTAACTTCACCATATTTAGCGATAACATCAGTATCAAACTTTAATTGGATTACTACATCTCCGTATCTAATTTCACCGGGGTTTTCACTTCCAGCTTGTGATAAATCTACTTTTGATTCCACATAGAAATCTCCATCTATTGTCGTATTATTATCCGTTTTTTGTTGTGACAACCAAGTTTGATCAAATACAATCTGTAATTGATTTCCATTTGCTGTGATTGTTCCAACTTCCGTATTTCCGCTATTAATTGTTCCATTTGTTTTTGGATTTCTCATAATGGAAGGAAGATTAAATGTAACTGTACAATTCGCAGCAAGTAATTGATCAATATTTAAGTTTTCATAATCAACTTCCAGTCTTAAATCGGCATTACCTGGGATTGTTGTATCATTTGTTACCGATGTCCATTCACTATCAGTAGAAGTACGATAATATAACTTGGCATCAGTTATATAGCTTTCAATGGCAATTGATGTTGCATTGGTCGATGATGAATCGTTATTGTTACTGCTATCATCATCCGATAATGCCATAGCACTATTTATATTTTCATCACTGTTTTCTTCTTGGTCTGTTTGTTTTTCATAACATTTTTCAGTGTGTTCATGTTCTTCTTTTTCACAAATTAGTTCTTTTTCTTCAATGGTTTTAGTAGATGAAATAAAACAGTCTTCATTGTGTTCGTGTTTACTGGTTTCAAGGAATCCACAAATTAAGTTATTGTCTTCATCGTAACAATCACTATTGTGTTTGTGTTCTTTAATTTGTGGTTTTGTACAAATTAAATTGTGATTGGAATCATAACAACTTTCAGTATGAACATGTTCCTTAATTTCTTCTAATTCACAAACTAGGTTATCGTCTTGATAACAATCCTCGTTGTGTTCATGAATTACATAGTCCGCATATCCACATTTCAATTCATTGTTTTCATCATAACAACTAGGTGAATGGACATGAACGTGTAAAGAAGAATAATTACAATTTGATGTTTTATTAGTAATTGTCTTTTCTGTTATGTTGTAACAGTCATTTGTATGAGTGTGTTCTTCTTTTTCACAAACCAATTTTCCCATCGTAATGGCTGGACGAGTTAAAGAAAAAACAGTAAAAAGAACAACAGCACATGCAAGTAGACCCTTGATTTGTTTATAATGACTTTTCATTGTTTTTTCCTCCTTTTCCTATTCGAAATAATAAATTTCATTTAATGGCCATATTCTAAAGAAAATTCTTCCTATGATTTGTTCTTCAGAAACACAACCAATACTTGTACTACGTGAATCAACAGATGTTGAGCGATGATCTCCCATACAAAAATACCTATTCTCTGGTACTTGATATGGTAATTTGATATCACAATCCCCTAGTGCTTTATCTTTTACATAAGGTTCATTGATTTCTTTGCCGTCCACATAAACAGTTCCATCTTCATCGATATCAACCCATTGTCCTGGTCCAGCTATGCATCGTTTTACTAAGATTTTATTTCCATAATAAAACGCAACTAGTTCACCTGTTTCAAATTTAGATCCTTTTACTGATACAACAATTTCGCCTTCTTCAAGAGTAGGTGTCATACTGGATCCATAGATTTGTAAAACGGGTAACCAAGTTGTTGCGACAAGTACAACAACGGCAGCTACGACAATCAACATATAAATCGTTGATTTTAAAACAGTATTGTAGCGCGAACGATAGTTAACTCGATCCAATTCTTTTTTTAGTGATTCAACATCGGCTACTTCTATTTTCTTCATATTTATTGTTCCTTAATTGGTAATATTTTTTGTAGAGCATTATATTCTTTATAGAAGTTTTCTAGACGAGTAGAAACTTCTTTCCAATAAGCCTCAGAATCCACTTTTGCTTTAGCTAACATCATATCACAATCAATCTTAGTATCTTTTTCCATTTTTTCTTTTTGAGCCGTTGCTTCTGCTATGATTCTATCTGCTTCTTTTTGTGCTTCTTGTAGTTTTTCTTCACAAATTTTAGATGTACGATCACTTAAATTTTTAATATTGTCAGTATATTGAGCACATGCTGCCTGACATGCTTCAAATACTCCATTTACTTTTAGTGCAGCTTCAGCAATAGACCCTGCATTGTTTATATTCATTTCTTTGTCTAATAATCTTTGTTTTGTATTCGCTAACTGTTTCTTTACCGATTCGAGTTCTTCTCCTTGCATAACAAGCATCTCTAATAACTCTCTTCGTGACAGTTTCTTTAAATCTTGTTCTGTCATAATTTCCTCCAAGTCATAGACTTTTTTAAATTATATTCCATTTTAATTATTGTTGTCCACAGTGTAAATTTTATTTAAAAAATATTTAAGAATTTTTTAAAAAATTGTGACATTTATATTATTGAAAAGAGAACTTGTACTAAGTTTCAAGTTCTCTTTTTCCATTTATATTCTATTTCTTTTATACAAAAATGAAATCGATAACAATACTAATAAAGCCCCTGAAACATAAATAAAAGTCGTTCCCATTCCACCTGTTTCTGGGAGTTCATATTCCGGTGTATTTGTCGTTGTATTTGTGATTGTGATAACACCTGAATCTATTCCTTGATTATTACTATATTGTGCATTGTAAGTTTCTTCATTATGTTCTTTAACATAATAAGAATAATAAACAACCTGACCATTTGTAATTCCTTTTTTAGGAAGATTATCAATACGAATTTTCCAACTACCATAAGCATTGGATGAATTTATCGTATATGTTCCCACCAAAGATCCTTGTGGTTTTTCAGGAATATCTGGTTGATTCACATTTACAGTAATAATTTGATTACTGTTATCACTTGTGATTCCTGAAATTGTCACATTACCATTTACCACATATTCATAATGATAAACTGTTGGATTTTCTCCACTTTTTGATACTGGCTTTATTTCTTCATTATAACCATATGAAATGTTATTTCCATTCACAACTTTAGGCATAAAATTAGAAGGTATATCCAAGCAAATCTTGGTTCCTTTTCTACAAGAATACGTTTGATTAAATAATATAACACTATCTACATCATATTTACCAATTTTTACAGATACCTTCACCAATTCATCTTCTTCATCTGTTGGTGGCGTTAAACTTTTTCTTTGATAAAGATCAACACTAACAGAACCATGCCTTTGATCCGTTACATCATTTCCTTGTTCATCTATCCATTCTTTATCAACTTCAATAGACGTTGTGCTTCTTTCATTTTCACAATAAACTTGACCAGCGGTTTGTGTTAAATCAATGGCTCCATCTGGTGTAATAGAATTGAAATTACCATTACTAAAATAGAAATAATATTTTTGAGGTTCCTCTGGTAACAAATACCCATCTGGTGCCTTTGTTTCTTGGATATAGTAAAGCGTATTGTATTCAAATTTAAATTCATCTGGATATTTATCCTCATCATCGTGCCATTCAATAATGATAGCTCCACTGTCATTTGTCGTATATTCTTTTAGAACTTGCTTTGGATTTGAATTCTTATATAAACTAAATGTTGCACCCTTTAATAATTTTCCATAATTTCCTTTTTCTACTTTATATAAAATATACGCATGATCCGATGTAATTCCACCAGCCGTTTGACTATCTTTCCATTCAACTTTACTCCATGACCCATCTTGATGATTACTATCACCAAACAATTGAGCTGTATTTGAAATTGTTGGAAGTTGCCAATCATATGCTTCATCTACTTTTGATCCTTCTGGTAACCAAACATTGTAGTCATATTCAAATATCATTGCTTTTCCATCAGGAACATTGGCAATAATTTCATGTGTATGAATATTATTGTTTACGGAAGTTGCTAGTTTCCAATTCCAATCTGTAATTTCATTTCCTTTTACTAAATTTCCTTGGCTATCATAAACAGCTTCATATAATTTTACTGTTCCTGGAAGTAAAGCCATATCTACCATTTTCTCTGGATTGTTTTCATTTAATTCATATTGTAAACGGTCAGCTAATATTAAATAATCAGAGCCCGCCAACAAATCTCTTCCTTCTGGATTTAAAACAATAGAATACTCTAATAATCGAGCATCATTATTCCATTTTCCATTTTTATCAACAACTTCTTTTGTTGTACCTGCTTTATCATAGTTTACTTCTATCGTATGAGAATCCGTAAACTCTTTATCATCTTGTTTCATAGAAACATTATTTGTGAACTGTTTATATGTTTCTAAATTCATGTTTTCTAATATACCTGGATTAATTTTACATACATAATAAATATTGAATTCACTTCTATATGGAATTTGAACAACCTTATCTTGATAATCTTTTTTAGTGATTTCTAATCTTAGAATTTGACCATTTTCACCTGATTCAACAGTTCCATTAATATTTAATTTTCCGCCATCAACCCATATATCATATTGAGGAGAAATGACATTATCTTTGATATTTAAATTCGTATTTTCATACTTAATTCCAGTTAAAGTTACTCCCGTTGGTAACTGATCCACTAAAGTGATTTTGTCACAATCCGCATCTGTACGAACACGTACTTTCCAAGTTAAAATACCATCTTTAGTAGTAAAAGGAATGGTTTCTTTGTTCCCATTTCCGTCTGTTTTATATACACCACCTGGTATATTCTAATTGACTCATCTAATAGTCATTTAGAATATACTTTTACT
>NZ_JBJEEX010000124.1:0-24850 GCF_051873495.1 Floccifex sp. | reverse complement strand
AAACCCCAAAATTCGTCCCTAAAAAATTTGCCCCCAAAAGATTTTGGTTACCCAAAGGTTTCTTCAAAACAAGATTCTCAAGAAGTTTTGCACAATGATTTGGCTTTTCAACTACAAAGACCAGGTGAATTCATTCTTCAAAGACAAACTTGTGTGCAAGGCTATAGTTTTTATCTGCATGATGAAGAAATAGAATATCGAGAAGTTAATGACTATGATGAAGTGCTATGGGAAAGACAAAAAGATAAAACCATTTTTGAATTATTTTCACAAGATATTTTAAATCGTCATGATCAAGTAAGTCCTTTATTCTTACCCGAAATAAAAGATGCTTCTTTTCATAATGAATTATTAATATATGAAGATTTGAGCAAGATGGAGCACATTTCTTTTAATCTTGAATATGGTCAATCCATGTATGTATTCTGTCATGAATCAGATTGGATTCAAAAAGTGATTCCTATGTTTTCGGGATTGGTATTTGTGTATGGTATGGAAGAGGATGTTGATGTATGTTTCCATTCAATCAAAGAATGTATTGAATGTTTGTTTTTAGAAGAAGAGTTTACTTTAATTGTAAAGGAAGACGAGGCTTGGATGCAGAATGCTCAATCGTTTCAAAAAGAGAATATTCGTTTAATTGTGCTTGGAAAACAAGCACATAGAAAAATTAAATATTCTTATTTTGCGTGTTGGCAAGTGAAATATAGAGAAGAACTTCAAACGTATTTTGAAAGAATAAAAATAAGTGTTGATAATTGGATTGAAATTCATAATGAATTGTTTGTGTTTTCATTTAATTTTAAGAATACTCAAAAACGAATTAAAAACAAAGTCAGTTTTCCTAGGTATCCAATTTTAGGAAGATGGAATCAAAGATGGTTGTATTGGGATGGTACAAGAAAGTTATTGATTGTTTATGCGCAAAAGAGTTTAAAGAAAAACATAAAAGAAGTGATTAAAGAGTGGCCAAACCAAGACAAAATCAGTCTTATCTATATTCCTGAATATGTCGATTATTTTCAGTCAGCGGACTATATTCAAAATCAATATGATTGGGATATGCTTTGGATTGGTCCAGGATATTTAGACTATGCGTTTTATTTAAAGAGAAAAAGCGTGTCTTCAAGTTTATTAATTTATTGGGATGCGTACAATGCCTATAATTTGGAGGAATATGAATCAGTGTTTGGTGCGAGTTAAAGTTTCACTTTATCCAGAGCAACATACAATCTGGATTAACGAAAACAGTTTAGTGCGTATTTTTGTTTCTGACTTTTCAAAGCAATGGTTTATAGATAAAGCTACATATGATCATTTTTTATATCACATTGAAAAGAAAAGAAAGTTAGATAATCAGCTAACTTGGAAAGAAAATTTTATTTGTTCAGGCGATCATTTAATTTTAGTTTAGGAGGTTTTATGAATATTAAAGTTAATTATGAGGATTTATTACAACAAGCGAAATATCTTCAAATGAAAGCAGATGAATATAAACAAATTGTTGATACAATGAATCAAAAAATACATGCGATGTATGCGATATGGCAAGGAGAAGATCATCTTGTCTTTGTGTCTAAATTCGATGAATTGTATCCACGATTGAATCAAATGAATCAAGTAATCAATGAATATGCCACGCTTCTACAAAAGAGTGCATATATGTATCAGTCATTACAACAAGATCGTATTGCCAAGGCAAAACAATTAGCATAAAAAAAATAAGGAGGTAAACTAATATGTTACAGATTGCTTATGAGGATGTAATACAATATGCCAATCAAATGAATACTTTAAAACAAGAAATGATGGATGTGTTCCAAGATATTCAAACAAAAATGAATGCGATTTCTTCTACATGGGATTCACCAGCTTCACGACAATTTCAAAGTGAGTTTCAACAAGTTGTACCTGCGTTTTCTAATTTTATACAAATGATGGATGGATATGTTCAGTTTTTATCACAAACAGGAGATATCTATAAAGAAAATGAGGAGATGTTAAGAAGTGCAATGGTCTGATGCTTTGATATACTATCGAAATCTAGAAAAAAACATACAATATGTTAAGAATCAAACATCTTTGTTAAGTCAATCCAATGAAGAATACAATTTATTGATTTCATCTTTAAATCAGCTTTTATATTTGATTCAAAACCAAATTGCACAAATTCAACATGAATATCGAAACCAATAATCTATCTCATATAGCTTCTTTTCTTCAATCGCAATTAAAATCGTATTCTTTTCCAAATTCACAAATCCAAAGAAATCATCAAATAATTCAAAATAAATTATTTAGTTTATCAAATTATTTTCAAAATTCAAAAGAGGAATTAGAACAAATTGAAGGACTTATTTTAAAAGAAACCAAAGGAAAATTATCGCATTCGCATTATGAAAATTGGAATGCGATTGGACAATTGTTTCAAAAAGACGTAAACACAACTCTATCTCAGACACTTCAATATTCGTATTCCAAATGTCAGGCGTCTTATAAGAAATTAAATGTAAATATATCAACATTGAATTTATATGCCCATGGCAAGGTACAATGTCGTTTATGGAAAAATAAGAAATTTGATCCTCGTCTTTCTTTAAGTGCTAATGTCGATGGTTCTTTAGCTTCAGGAACTGCTTCTATGAAAATTGGAAACGACAAAATATATGCCAAAGCCAATGCGAAAGGATGGGCAGGTGTTGTATATGGAAAAGCTAAAGCTGTTTTAAGCTTTGATGAACAAACACTTTCTTTAGGAGCGGGTTTTGCGGCTTTAAAAGGTTCTATTAGTTGTTCATTCCATATCTTTGGAGCGAGTGTTGTATTAACGGGATCAGGATCGATTGGAAGTATGGAAGCTAATGTTGAATATAGTCATAAAAACCGTGAATGGGAATTTGGTTCTAAACTGGGCTTTATTTGTGGCCTGGGATTTAAAGTAAAAGTTAATTATTAAGGAGGAAATGATGAAAGAGTATTTACCATTGGGAACAATAGTAGCTTTAAAAAACACTAAGAAAAGAATTATGATTGTAGGACGACTACAGACAAGAGAAACAGATGATAAAGTATATGATTATGCAGCTGTTTTGTATCCGGAAGGTTTAATTGATAGTGAACACTTTTATTTGTTTAATCAAGAAGATATTCAAACTTTATACTATATTGGTATGCAAGATGAAGAGGAGTTTAACTTTCGCTATCGTCTACAAGAACAATCATAAAAAGAAAAAGAGAATGGTTTTGAAATCATTCTCTTTTTTTGTTAGTCTTCATCAGATTCAGATAGTTCAGGATAATCGATTAAATATTCAGGATTATTAACCTTTAAGTAATCGAAGATATCTTGATCATGAATTTGTAGATCGTATTTTGTGAAGTAATAAGTCCAAATTTCAGATTCAAAGGAATCACCAGCTGAAATAGTACTTTCATACGCATCGATGTTTTTATCGTAATCATTACTTGAAACAATGATTACATAAGCATATGTGGTTCCATCATCATTAGTAAATACTTCATCGATAACACCTTCTTTTTTCGCTTTATATGCTTCATTAATAGCACGAGTTGGAAGGGTTGTATCTAATGTAGTACATACGATTTCTGAATTAGAATAAGTAGAATCAGCACTTGTGTAAGCTTCATATACAGAAGCTAGGTCTTGACCATCTTTTAAGGCATCGATAGCTTTTTGAGCTGTTTTTTCATCATCGCATTTTAATACTGTGATTAGAGATGGTTTGTATTCTTTTTTTATGGCATCTTTATTATCTGTGAAATATTGTTTTTGAAGCTTTAAACCTTGTTGTTCAGGAATTAAAACCGTTTCAATATAGTCGTCTTTATCCGCATAGCCCATCTGTTTCAATTGATCATCTAAATCATCATAATCATTTTTTAAATCATCATAGCTTTTTTGAGCATCTTTTTTGATTTCATCGGTAACACCTACGGTTTTATCATAAACTACATTTTTTGCTAATTGAACAGTTAAAACACCGCCATTGGCTTTTTTGATTAATTCATATTCATCTTGTTTTGTATATGTTTTATCACCAATTGTCATGATGGCATCGTTTCCATTTTGAATAGAAGCGTTTGCACCTTGACATCCTGCTAGTGATAAAGTGAATAGGGCAACGGCCAATACTTTTTTATTCATCGGCTTCATCTCCTTGTGTTGATAAATTACTTGAAATATAGTCTTCTAATTTGGTTTGTACATCAGAATCATTGAATTTGATATCTAATTTTGATGCATAGAATTCAATGGATTCCATTTCTAAGGTACTATTACTTGATAAAAATTTACTAACAACCTTGTCACGAACATCTTCGTTTTTAGAATTCAATAATTTGTTTAAATCAGTTTGGTCAACATGTACTTTATACAATAAAGTAGATCCACTGTTATTTGTGACAGTAATCCAATCAGATGTTTGTCCTTTTTCTAAATCTAAAGCTTCCATTGCAACTTGACTTGGAAGACCTGTTCCATAATAAGCATAGGTATTGCTTGTTAAGTCATCAGAATCACAATATCCATAGAATCCTTTATTGCCAGCTGTGGCTGTATCTTCTGAGAATGCTTTAGCAGCAGAAGCAAAGCTTTCGCTTTCGATTTCAGAATCAATGTTGTCTTTTTTCTTTTGTTCATCTTCTGTTATATTTTCAGCATCCGCTACGCTCATAGAAATAATAGAAACACTTCTAGGGCTTTTATCTTCAACAGCTTGTGAATATTTATCAAAGTTATCTTTGATGTATTCTGTATTCATTTGTTTTTCTTTTACCGAGTTTAAAGAAAACTCATATGCTGCATTTTCAGATGAGTAACCATATTTTGCTAATTCAGAAGCTAAATAAACTTCATAGTCATCTCCATATTGAGATTGGAAATTAGAACGAATTGTATTTTCCATTGTCTTTGCTTCTTCTTTTAAATCCTTAGTGTCTTCTACACTTTGATTGATGACTGCATTTTTGTACATTTGATACAATAAAGAAGAATCAAATTGTTGTTCTGTTTCATAAAATGAATCAGCTGAAATATTTTTGTCTGCGACACTGGCAAGTAATTCTTGGCCGTCTTCTTTTTGTCCAGATACATTGTATCGATTCATATCATAAATAAAATATCCTAAAAAGGATAAGATGACGATCGCAATTACTACTACAAACCAGTTTGATTTTAGTAGATCAACCATATAATGCCTCCTATTGATACTAATCCTAACAATTATAATAAAAATAGCTTTAAAATGCAATGAAACCGCGGTGCTAAACAATTGAGAAACTCAGTGTTTTTTGATACACTAGTTGAGTGAAAAGAGGAAAGAACATGTCAAAGTTAGTTATAAATAATTTACATGTATCAGTAAATGATAAAGAAATATTAAAAGGAATTGATTTAACGGTTTGTTCTAATGAGCGACACGCTTTAATGGGACCTAATGGAAACGGTAAATCAACTTTGTTACAAGCTATTATGGGAAATCCTAAATATGTTGTAACACAAGGATCAATTATATTCGATGATCAAGACGTCCTAGCTATGGAAGTGGATGAACGTTCTAAGGTGGGATTGTTTTTAGGAATGCAATATCCTAGTGAAATATCAGGAGTCACAAACTCTGATTTTTTAAGAAGTGCTATTAATGCACGTAGAGAAAAACCAATTTCATTGTTTAAATTCATTAAAGAAATGGATAAAGCTATTCAAAAATTAGAAATGAAACCAGATTTAGCACATCGTTTCTTAAATGATGGATTCTCTGGTGGAGAGAAAAAACGTAATGAAATTGTTCAAATGATGATGTTAAAACCACAAATCGCAATGCTAGATGAAATTGATTCAGGTCTAGACGTTGATGCTTTACGCATTGTATCGGATGCAATTAATGAAATTCAAGAAGAAACACAAATGGGATTATTAATCGTTTCTCATTATGCTCGTTTCTATGATTATTTGAAACCAACGCATGCTCATATTTTAGTTGATGGAAAAATTGTAATGTCATCTGATGCTTCATTGGTTGAAAAAGTTGATCAAAATGGATATGAATGGCTAGAAGATGAGTTACATATTCAATTGAAGAAAGAAGAAACAAAACAACCAATTTCTCTAGGAAGCTGTGGCGCAAAGAAGGTGGCCTGAGATGAAAGAAATCTTAGGAACAAACAATCGTCTTGAATATGCATCAAATTGTAATGAATTTCATTCTTTTGTGATAAATCAAAAAGAAATAAATCTAGATATTTATTGTCAAGAAGATAGCCACGTGGAATTGTTTTTAATGAATCAAAGTGATGATTGTACATTGAATGTTCACGTGGAATGTAAAGGGAATTCATATTGTAAAATTGGTTTATTAGACTTACAAGATGCACCTTTAATTTGGAATCAAGAAACGATTTTAAAAGAAGAAGGTGCTGAATTTGAAATTTATTCAGCGCAATTATGTCAGGCCCATGGCATTAAAAAAGGAACAATTGAAGTAAAACATGAAGCGGCCCATACATATGGACAAATTCAAAACTATGCGGTTTTATCTGAAAATGCGAATTATGAAATGTGGGCTAATGGAAACATTGAAAAAGGATGTGTTGATGCTCAATCGCATCAAAAAACAAGAGTTTTAACGCTTGGTAAAGGACACAACGCAAATGTAACACCGCTTTTATTAATTAGTGAAAACCAAGTTAAAGCATCACATGCCTTATCCATTGGACAACCAAATGAAGAACAATTATATTATCTACAATCACGTGGATTAACAAAGCAACAGGCCCTTGGTTTATTGAGTGTTGGCTATTTCTTGCCAATTATTCAAATGGTTCCAGATCAAGACCAACAAATTGAACTACAAAAAGAAATGGAACAGAAAGTAGGCTTATATGGATGTAAATAAAATTCGTGAAGATTTTCCGATTTTAAAACGAACAATGAGTGACAAACCATTAATTTATTTTGATAACAGTGCCACAACGCTAAAACCACAGCCTGTTATTGATGCAGTAACTCATTATTATACGTATTTAGGAGCCAATGCTCATCGTGGAGACTACGAAATGAGTGGACAAGTGGATAGTGAATTTGAAGGAGCTCGAAAAGTTGCCCAAAAATTTATTAATGCTAAATATCCTGAAGAAATCGTTTTTACATCTGGTTCAAGCATGGGATTAAATGAAGCTTGTATTATGATTACGCGTCAATATCTACAAGATGGCGATGTGGTATTATCTTGTGAAAGTGAGCATGCTTCAAGTATTCTTCCATGGATGAAAGCAAATAAAAAAATTGAAATCAATTATATTCCTTTAGATGAACAAGGAAAAATCACAATTGAAAATTTCAAAAAAACATTGAACGATAAAGTAAAGGTTGTATGCCTTGCTCAAGTTTCCAATGTATTGGGATTTTGTGCCCCAATTAAAGAAATCACAAAAATCTGTCACGAAAGAAATATTTTAGTTGTATGTGATGGAGCCCAAAGTACGCCTCATCTAAAAATAGATGTTCAAGACTTAGATGTTGATTTCTTTGTGATGAGTGCTCATAAAATGTGCGGACCAACAGGAATTGGTTTTCTATATGGAAAGAAAAAGTATCTTGATGAATTAGAGCCTGTTTTCTATGGTGGAGAATCGAACGCAAGATTTGATGCCAAGGGAAATATCATTTTAAAAGATACACCATTAAAATTTGAAAGTGGAACACAACCAATTGAAGCGGTTATCGGTATGGCAACTGCTATGAAATATATTGAAGCCATTGGACAAGAAAACATTCATGCTTATGAAGTGGAATTAAAACAATATTTCTTAGATCAAATTAAAGATATGGACAATATTGTTGTGTATAATAAAGAATCAGAAAGTGGTATTGTCACATTTAATGTATTAGATAACGGAAAAATGATTTTTTCACAAGACGTAGCAAGTTTCTTAAATACCAAAGGAATTGCGGTTCGCTCTGGTCAACATTGTGCTAAATTATTGCCAGATGTTTTAAATGTGAATTCTACTATTCGTGCTAGTTTTTATTTTTACAACACAAAAGAAGAAATAGATACTTTTGTTCAAGCTTTGAAAGAAGTAAATCTAAAAAATTGTGTTGATATTTTCTTTTAGAAGGGAGGACTTACTATGCCAATTGATGCTTCGTTATTAAGGGAAATTATTATGGATCATTATGAATATCCAAGAAATAAATCACTTACTCAAGAAGATGGATATGAATCCGTTCATATGGCAAGTGATTCTTGTATAGATGATATTACCGTACAATCTAAAATCGAAGACGGAAAAATTAAAGATATTCGCTTTGATGGTGTAGCTTGTACAATTGCGACTTCTTCAACATCGATTATGAGTGAACTACTTGTTGATAAATCGGTAAAAGAAGCCCAAGAAATTATAGATAACTACTTCAACATGATTGATCAAAAAGATTATGATGAAGATTTATTAGAAGAAGCGATTGCGTTTCAAAATGTTGGTAAACAAGCCAATCGTATTCATTGCGCTACTATTGGATGGAAGGCAATGGAACAAATGATTAAAGAAAGTGAAGGTGACAAAAATGAATCCTAATGATATTTCACTTTCCAATCAAGAAGATTTTCAAGATCAATATGATGCCGTTTTTGAAACAGGAAAAGGATTGAATGAAGAAGTCGTTCGTACAATTTCCAAAGTAAAAAACGAACCAGAATGGATGTTAGAATATCGTTTAAAATCATTAAAATGTTTTCAAGAAAAGCCAATGCCAGAATGGGGATTGGATTTAAGTCATATGGACTTTGATGATTATACATATTATTCTAAGCCATCAAACACAAAAACAGATAATTGGGATGAAGTTCCCGAAACAATTAAGAATACATTTGAACGTTTAGGAATTCCAGAAGCGGAACAAAAATTCTTAGCAGGGGCTTCGGCTCAATATGAATCAGAAGTTGTATATCATAATATGCTTGAAGAAGTTCAAGAAAAAGGTGTTATCTTCTTAGATATTGATAGTGGATTAAGAGAATATCCGGAAATTTTCAAAAAATATTTTGATACGGTTATTCCTTATAACGATAATAAATTCTCAGCTTTAAATGGAGCTGTTTGGTCAGGTGGTTCTTTCATTTATGTTCCACCAGGAGTAAAACTTGAAAAACCATTACAATCGTATTTCCGTATTAATTCGGAAAGAATGGCGCAATTTGAACGTACATTAATCATTGTGGATGAAGGAAGTGACATTCATTATGTAGAAGGATGTACAGCTCCAAGTTATTCCAAAGATTCATTGCATGCTGGTGTTGTTGAAATTGTCGTTATGAAAAATGCACGTTGCCGTTATACTACAATTCAAAACTGGTCTAAAAACATTTATAACCTAGTTACACAGCGCGCAAAAGTATTTGAAGGTGGTCAAATGGAATGGGTTGATGGAAACATTGGTTCATTGGCTACAATGAAATATCCTACTTGTGTATTAGCTGGTGAAGGTGCAAAAGGTACTTGTATCACAATTGCAGTTGGTGATGGGGTACAAGAAATTGATTCGGGTGCCAAAATGATTCATTTAGCTCCGAATACAACAAGTCAAATTATTTCTAAATCGATTTCTAAAAATGGTGGAAAAACAAATTATCGTGGATTAATTCGTCATAATCCGAATGCAACGGGTTCAAAGAGTAAAGTGGAATGTGATACTTTGATTTTAGATGAAAAATCGAGTTCAGATACACTTCCAACAAATATCATGAAAAACGAAGATTCAACGATTGAACATGAAGCAACGGTATCAAATATCAGTGAAGAACAATTATTTTATTTAATGTCACGTGGTCTATCTCGTGCTAAGGCAACAGAAATGATTGTAATGGGATTCTTGGAACCTTTTACTAGAGAGCTTCCAATGGAATATGCGGTTGAATTAAATCGTTTACTTCAATTGGATATGAGTGATTCTATTGGATAGAAAAGAATTAATTGCCTTACGAGAACAAGTTGAAAATCGTGATCAAAAAGAAGAAAGAATTGTTCAAAAACTAGATCCATTCATGAATGGAAATGTTGGTATTTATTATCCTATTAATGGAGAAGTAAATTGTTTTGATGATTTCAAGCGCTATAAAAATCTATATTTACCAATTACTCAAGAAAATGGAAAAATGGATTTTTATCAGTTTACTGGAAAATTATATAAAGGAAAGTTTAATTGTTTAGAACCAAGTAATAAAAAGAAAATTGATCCATTAGATTTAGATGTCATTATTGTACCAATGATAGGATTTTATAAAATGCATCGCTTAGGATATGGAAAAGGATACTATGATCGATACTTGAAACAAACAAAGGCTATCAAAATTGGAGTTGCCTTTGATTGTCAAAAACTAGATCATATGGATATCAAGAAAACCGATGTTCCAATGGACTTAATTATTACGGAGTCAAAGACAATTTGGAAATAAAGATATGATGAGTGTAAAAGATAATGCGAAAAAATTCTGGGATTTATTTTGTTCCCTGGAAAATGAAATCAAAGATGGATTAGTTCATCAAAATTATGAAATATTAAATAAAGATGTCGAAGCATTAGATGATTTATGTTATGAAATGACAGGATGTCACTTCTTTGTTGAAAATTTATACGATGAATTTGAGTGTACATTTGATACAGGACCTAATAAAACTTGTCAATTGGTTGCTCAATTCTTCGCACAAATGGCACCACAAACTATAAAAAGAAATTGGATTATCAATGATTGTCTTCCACCTTTGTCATCAAAAGCACTAATGGCGACGGTTAAAATTAAAGATACAGACTATACAATTCAAGATTTCTTTGTTTCTTATGGAATTGATGAAAATCAAAATATGGTGCATGCCAAAGTATATTGTCCGGGATATTATTTAATTGATAACACGGAAAATAAAAAAGAAATGAGCATGTATTTACTTGAATTAGCTTTAGGTGAAACAAGCTATGAAGCTTATTTATCAAGTATTGATTACATTGATGAATGTAAAGAAGTGGAAAGTTTCTGTCCTATCTATGAGTTCTATGATAAATTGATGGACATTGTTGAAAAGAATCACTGGCAAAACTACAATTCACCATTAGATATTTATTCTGTTTATAAGCCAATTCAAGATATTACTCATGATTCGCTTCGTAAAGATATGAAGATGATTTTTACAACGCATCCTATTTTATTAGAAGAAACAATTGAAAATAAAAATGATGTGTTAGCGGATATGGAAAGTAAAGGCGGAGAATATGGTTATATTTACTATATTAATTTATATGGAAATGAAGATGATGCCTTAATTCGCCAAGAAATTTCAAAGAAAATTAATCAACAGCTTCAAAAGAATTTAATAGGTAAAGTGATTGGTGGTTCAATTGGAAAGAGTTATTCTTATATTGACCTAGCAATCTATGATTCTAAAGTATTCACAATTGTCTTTAATAAAATTAAACGACAATTAGATGATCAAGTGGAACTTTTCTATCAATCATTTCAAGCTAAAAACTAAAGAAGGATATCCCAATCGGATATCCTTTTATTTTGATATGTCTTGCATAGCTTTCATTAAGCGTTCTTTTTCAATGTCATTTAAAGGGGCTTCGGGATTCTCTAAAAAACGGGCTAAAACATCGGCATCTTTTAATACTTCACATAAAGGAGAATCGTATCGATCTTTTTTAGAGTGCGTACGAATCGCATAACAAATGTCATCTATTTCATTAATTTTAAATAAATTTGTTTCTTTTAAAAATTTAGAACAATATAAACTTGATAATTTGGCATGTTCTTTGTGGGGACAATTATCAACAAATTGCGCATAATCATGGAATAAAGCACAGATTTTTGCTCGTTCCACACGAACATTACGTGAGATTGCTAAAAGGGTAATACATGAATCAACCATAGCGGTATGGGTATAGGCAGCACTTTGTAGAGGTTCATAGCTTATTTTTGAAAACTGACTATAAACGTATTCTTTAACTACTTCGTATTTTTTCATAGGTCAAAAAAAAGCACGGAAGTGCTTTTTTCTACTGAATTACAGACACATTTGTAGCCTGTTTTCCACGTTCACTTTCAACTAATTCATAAGAAACCGTTTGACCTTCTTCTAAAGTACGATATCCTTTCGCATTAATTGAAGAGAAGTGAACAAAGACGTCTTTACCATCTTCACCGATGATGAATCCAAAGCCTTTTTCAGCATTAAACCACTTTACTTTACCAGTGCACATGTTCTTACCTCCTGCCTTGATTACCTCTAATAAAATACTAGAAATAATGAAGAATCCCTATTTAGTGTTATTCTATCACTTTGAGTGTCAAATTGTCTATAAAAGCTTCAAAAAAATAACACATGACTATTGTTTAAAAACAATTCTTGTGAATAATAAATATTATGTTAAAAGTAGACTGTTTTCTTTAAAGAATACAATATTATGGTGTATAATAAAGAAAAGTGGAGGTGCTAATAATGTTAATTAAAGATGATGGACTAAGAGAAGTTATTGCCTCAAAATTGAAATGCAAACCAGAAGAAATTACCGAAGAAAAAATGTTGGATTTGGTTTATCTAGATGCTCGTGAAAGAGAAATTGAATGCTTAGATGGATTGGAATATGCTCAAAATCTAGAAACTTTAATTTTATCTCGTAATAAGTTACAATTTTTGGATCCAATTAAAGAATTACGAAGTATTGAACGCTTAGATGTGTCAGGGAACCAGCTTCGTGATCTACAAGCCTTACATGGCTTTCGTCAATTGAAATATTTAAATATCTCTCATAATAATTTATACACAATGGATATTTCGGCTATTGCAGGGATGATTAATTTGGAATATTTAAACATGACAAAAGCTAAAATTGATAGTTTAGTATATGTCGAAAAGTGTTGTCGTCTTCAAGAAGTAAGTATCAATACCGAAAATGGACCATTTAGTTTTGCAGTATTAGGAAGATTAAAAAATCTAAAGAAATTGGATTTATCAGGAATGCGTCTATTTAATATTGATGATTTAACGTATGTTTCTACTTTGGAAGAATTGGATTTATCAACGAATTTAATGAGTGATATTTCACCATTATTATCGATGGAAAACTTAAAAGTACTAAATGTTCAAAATTGTCCTTATTTAAAGGATTATTCTTTATTAGAGGAATTCCCATCATTAGAAGAACTTGATTTATCTTATAATGAACCAGATAGTTTTGATTTCCTTAATTCTCTAGACAAACTACAAGTGCTTCGTATGGAACAAAGTGGTTTTAGTGATATGCGTATTTTAAATCATTTAAAATCTTTACAAAAATTAGATGTTTCCAAAAATGAATTAATCCATGTACATGATTTCACAACGGTAAGTGGTTTAAAAACATTTAAAGCACAGTATTGTCAGCTACAAGATATCAATTTCTTAGATAAAGCAGATGAACTCGTTCATTTAAATATCAACAATAACTCAATTCATGATATTTCTCCTTTGAAAAATGCCAACCACATGGTTGATTTGAAGGCGGGAAACAATGATATTGAAGATATTTCAGCTTTAGCGGATATGGAACAACTTCAAATTATTAATTTTGAATACAATAATGTTCGTGACATTAGTCCTTTGAAAAACTTAAAGGAATTGTGTTATGTAGATTTCTACAATAATAATATTGAAGATTTATCACCATTAGAAGGATTAGAATTTATTTCTTATTTACGCTTAGATCACAATGCGATTAAAGATATTACACCTATTTCGCATTTACCATATTTATTATCATTATCATTGAAGTCAAATCAAATTACAGATGTGGCAGCATTGAATAACTTAGATTTACTTGAAACATTACGAATTGATGACAATCCAATTGAAGATTTATCTGGATTGGATTATGGTAAATTAAGAAATTAAAAAGACAAAAGCTTAGACTTTTGTCTTTTTATGTTACAATAGAAAACAGAAACGGAGAATCAAAATGAAGAAAAAATGGATATTAGCAATTGTTCTTTCCCTTTGTTTAATTGGATTAGATCAAGTCAGTAAATATTGGATAACGAATACAATTTCTTTATCTGAAAAAATAAACTTAATTCCCAATCTTTTATATATAACATATTGTCAAAATACAGGCGCTGCCTTTAGTATGATGGAAGGATTTGGAAAAATCTTTTTTGGGATTATTACTATTGTGGCCTTGGTCTTTATTTTTTATATGTTTAAAGACAGCCAAGATCGTGTTTCCATTTTAGGATATGTCATGGTTTTTTCAGGAGCCATTGGCAATTTTATTGACCGCATGGTTTTCAATTATGTTAGAGATTTTATTGGAGTATATATTGGATCTTATGCGTTTCCTATTTTTAATGTTGCGGATATTTGTATTACCGTTGGATTCGCAGTGATATTAATTGTAATGGTATACCAAGAAGTAGAGGAAAAAAGAAGATGGAAAAAAGAATTATCAAAATAGATGAAAGCTTAGCTAAGCAAAGATTAGATAAAGGAGTAGCAAGTGCTCTTGATGAATCTAGAAAATATGTAAAAGATTTAATTGATGGAAAACACATTTTTGTGAATGGAAAAAACGAAAAGGCAAGTTATACGCTTTGTGAAAATGATGAAGTGGTTGTTGAAATACAAGAACTAGAAAGTACAGAAGTATTACCAGAAGATATTCCTCTTGACATTGTTTATGAAGATCAAGATGTAATTGTCATCAATAAACCCAAAGGAATGGTCGTTCATCCTGCTCCTGGACATTATAGTGGCACTTTAGTAAATGCATTGTTGTATCATTGTAAAGATTTAAGTGGAATTAATGGTGTTATGAGACCTGGAATTGTTCATCGTATTGATAAAGATACATCGGGGTTATTAGTTGTATGTAAAAATGACTTTGCGCATCGTTCTATTAGTGAACAACTACAAGATAAAACATGTCATCGACAATATGTATGCATTGTTCATCATCCTTTTAGTCATGAATATGGAACGATTCATGCTCCTATTGGACGATGTGAAAAAGATCGTAAAAAAATGGAAGTAACAGCTAAGAATTCTAAAGATGCGATTACTCATTTTACCGTATTAAAAAACTTTAAAGATTATGCGTATGTTCAATGTCAATTGGAAACAGGAAGAACCCATCAAATTCGTGTTCATATGCAGTATATTGGACATCCAATTGCTGGGGATCCAACTTATGGATATCGTAAAACCATTGAAACCAATGGACAATTGTTGCATGCGAATAAATTAGAATTTAAACACCCAAGGACAAATGAATTAATGACATTTGAAATTGGTTTAGAACCAGAATTTGCCCGTGTATTAAAAGAGTTGGAGGAAAATGAATGAATCAACGCATTGAAGTATTAAGCTGGGATGAATATTTCATGAGTATGGCTCATTTATCAGCCAAACGCTCTAAAGATCCAAGCACCCAAGTAGGCGCTTGTATTGTGAATGATCAAAAACGTGTAGTAGGACTTGGATACAATGGCTTTCCAATGGGATGTGAAGATGAATTGTTTCCATGGCAAAGAGAAGGACAATTCTTAGATACGAAATATCCTTTTGTGGTTCATGCTGAATTAAACGCCATTTTAAATAGTATTCAAAACTTAGAAGGATGTACAATTTATGTTTCGCTGTTTCCATGTAATGAATGCGCCAAAGCCATTATTCAATCAGGAATAAAAAAAGTGGTATATGAAAGTGATAAATATAATGGAACGGAGAGCAATGTGGCATCAAAAAAGATGTTTGATCATGCCCATGTAGAATATGTAAAACTTGATAAAACGGTACAAGTAGATGTGAAAATAATAAAAGGAGGGGTATAGTGAGCTTAAGCTTATCAGAAATGATTATTGTCTTTTTTATCTTTTCTTTTTTAGGATGGTGTATGGAAGTCATTTTAAAGTTCATACAACTTCATCGTTTTGTGAACCGAGGATTTCTAGTAGGACCGTATTGTCCGATTTATGGATTTGGAGTTGTGTTCATCATTGTAATCATCGGTGATATTTTAAAAATCCATAATAGTATTTTTGCTGTATTCATTGAAGGATTCATTATTTGTGGAATCTTAGAATATGTTGTCAGTTATGCTTTAGAAAAAAGATACCATGCCAGATGGTGGGATTATTCCAATAAACCATTAAATATAAATGGACGCGTATGGATTGGAAATTTATGTTTATTTGGATGTGCAGCCGTTGTGATTATTGAAGTTGTGTATCCTTTATTAAGAACGATGTTAGATTCGATTTCTATTACAAGTCGAAATTTAATCGCAACATTAATTTTAATTTTATTGTTTGTGGATTGTATTATATCACGACAAGCCATGCATGTGATTCGTGATGAAATCGATGGAACAGCAGCTGATGATACCGAAGAAATTAGTTCTAAGATTCATATGGCTTTAAAGAGTCGCTCTTTATTTACGAAGCGTTTGGAAAGAGCTTATCCTACAATGAGTATTTCACCTGCCATTTTAGTTAAAAAATTAGAAGAAGCTAAACAAAAAGCCAAAGAAGCACTACAAGAAATTGATTCAGTTGTAGAAGAAAAGAAAATAGAAGTCTATAAGAATGTATCACAAAAAGCTGAAACACTAGGAAATGTATTAAGTGATGTATCGGATATGGACAGCGATGAAAGAGTTGAATTTATTAAAGATGTAATCGATGATAAAAAAGACGAATTAAAAGATACGATTAATGATAAGAAAGATGCTTTTATAGACACCAAAGACGAAATTGTTCGTCGCATTAAAGAAGGCGATAAAAATGCTTCATGAAGTAAATGATTTTGATCATACTTATAAATTAATAAAACCAGAACCATCTGATTTTATTTTAATGTATCAAAATAATTCTTTTGCCGGAAACATTGAAAACAATGTGATTGAAATTCCTCAATATAAAGATTGTAAAGTCGATTGTTTGTATTTATTTACAATTTCATCAAATCGCTATTTTTTGACAATGGAAACCAAAGAAATGAATTATATGTCAATGAATACGATTCGAAATACCAACAGTCCTGAACATGCCTTTGCTATAATGAATGGATATCATATCTTTCAATGGTTTCAACACAATGTATATTGTGGATGTTGTGGACATAAATTAGTTTTGGATAAAGAAGAATTTATGCTTCGGTGCGAATCCTGTGGAAATCTAGTATATCCTAGAATTAATCCAGCTGTGAATGTTGCGATTATAGATGATAATCGTATTTTGTTAGCTAAACATGGAAAAAATAAACCCTATGCTTTGATTTCAGGATTTGTGGAATATGGAGAAAGTTTGGAAGATACCATTAATAGAGAAGTAAAAGAAGAAGTAGGATTGAAAGTGAAAAATATTAGATATTATGGTTCTCAACCATGGGGATTTGCCGGTAATATTCAAATTGGTTTTACTTGTCATTTAAATGGTAGTGATCACATCACTTTAGAAACAAAAGAATTATATGATGCACGTTTCTTTACAAGAGAAGAAGTTATCAATGAAATTGGACCATCAAGTATAACGGGAACAATGATCCAAGCTTTTATAGATGGAAAAATATAAACCGTGTGGAAAATTCAATCTACACGGTTGTTTTTTGTATACTCTACATAAATTATTATAATTCCTAGAAGAAGAAAAGTGAAATCTAATGAAGCTTTAAATGTACCAACAGGCTTATCATTAAGATATTTATATAAGTTAATTAAATTCAGAAGAATTATCGCAATCGAAGAGATAATTATAGATGTTCTAATCTTTTTCATGATAGCACCTTCTTTCTTTTAATTTTATCTATACAATTATTTTTTTAATAACACCATCTTAATCAATCCCTCTTTCTTTATTTCATATTAACACACAAAAAAAATAAACAATCTGTTAGTTATCTAAAATAAATGTTAAAATATAGTTATATTGTTAGAAATAGAAAAAATACATTATTCTTAACGGGTTTTAAAAAAACGACTATGTTTAAGCAAAAAAAATGAACTACTTAAATAGTTCAATCTTTTCGGTATTCTTAAAATGAAGCTTAGCTACTTTTCCCAGTTCTTCTTTTCCACACTGTTGTACAAATTCTTTGGCACAAATATCGACATTACTACCAGCTCCTTTTTGAAAAGTAAAATGATAATGTTCTTCCATTTTATCCCAATACTCTAAAAACGCATTTCGAGCTAAAATAGAAGCAGCGGCAACGGCTAAATATTTATTTTCGGCCTTTGTTTCAAAATGAATTCCACGAATTACTTCTTTTTCCTTTTGTAGATAACGATAATAACTCTTTTCTTGAACAAACTGATCAATGACAATTTGTTTAGGTAATTCATATCCTTTATGAACTAAATTCACATAAGCTTGATTATGAAGCTTACACTTAATATCAACCATATTATGAGTTTGATGCACGACATTATACTTTTGATTATTTAAAATCAAAATTGAATACTTGGAATGTTCTTTAATTATTTTGGCAATTTTACGAATATTTGTATCATTTATTTGTTTAGAATCCTGTATCTTTAATGAACGAAGAGCTTGTTCATCTTCTTGAGTAAGAATACAGCTTGCCACAACTACTGGTCCAAAATAATCACCAGTTCCAACTTCATCGCTACCAGCTTGAGGAAATACTTGTTCTTTCTTTTCTTTCTGCATGAATTCTAAGTCTTTTCCTTGAAACACAACTTTACCAGATGTATAAGCGGTAATGGTGCATTGTTCACATTTAATTTGATAATACGTATAATTGGGTTTACTTTCTTCTGAAATAAATGGTTTCATTCTTTCTTTTAATTGAAAGATTTCTTCTTTTGTCATCTTCTTTGTTTCTGTCATGTATGCATTTTACCATATATGAAAAAAATGGTAAAATACATGCATGAATTTAAATGTAAGTAGTTATTCCATTTTATTTTGGATTTTATTCGTTATTATCTTAATGATTGGATTTAAAAAAGGATTTCTAATGCAGATATTGGATTTATGTGCATGTTTTGTATCATTCTATTTATCTTATAAATACTGTACCTATATGTCACATCTCATTCCTTTTTTATCGCTTTCTATTTTAAATACATTATTATGGTTTATTATTTTATATATTATCAATAAGATAATTTATTCTATAATTGAACACATTCTCGTAAAACTATTACATAAAACAAAGCTAAAGACATTTGATCGTATTTTAGGTGGATTAGTTAGTTTAGTAAAAATAGTTTGTATTTGTGTAGTTGTGTTTTATATATGTCAAATGCCTTTCTTTTCAAAGGGACATGAAATAATTGAGAATACACCGTTAAAATATATCGGAGGAATTTTAAATGAGTTATAAAAATTTTTCAGAAAAATTAAATAAAGCAATTGATTTTGATCGCGTACTTGAAAAAATTGCAGAGTATGCTTCTTTTTCATGTTCAAAAGAAGAAATAATTAACGCCCTTCCTTATCGAGATCGTTTAAAAATACAAAGAGAATTAGATTATGTATCAGAAGCATTAGAATTTGTAAGAAAAGGGGAAACCATTTCTTTTGCGGGGTGTATGGATATTTCGTATTCTGTCAATAAAGCCAATAAAAAAATGTCTTGTACACCACAAGAATTATATGAAATTGCTTTATTTTTAGTTACAGTTAAAAATGTTAGGGAAACATTACTGAAATCAGAAACAAAGTTATTAAAAGATTTAGCAGAGTCGATGGATGTTTGTGCCAATTTATATAAAGACATTCAAAAACAAATTGATGCTACGGGTAATGTGAAAATGGATGCCACTGTCAAGTTAAAAAGCTTACACAAACAATTAGTAGATACACGTCTATCATTGAATGAAAGAGCACGTGCTTTTATGAAAAAGAATGCGGATTCTTTAATGGAAGTTATGACAACAACTATTAATGGGCGTTTATCTGTGCTTGTTAAGAACCAAGATAAAAACCGATTTGGAGGAATGATTCATGCTTCAAGTCAATCTGGACAAGCAAGTTATGTTGAACCTGATTGTTTTATCTCACTTAATAATGAATTAGCGCGTACACAAAGTGAAATCGAAGAAGAAACAGCTCGTATTTGTCGTGAATTAAGTCAAAAAGTTGCTTCTTTTGCGATGCCTATTTTATCGGATTTAGAAACAATGACGATTTTGGATGTAGCTTTTGCCAAGGCAAGATGGGCATATGAATACGAAGGATGTGTTCCAACGATTCGTTTATCACAAAGAAATTTATTATTAGAAAGAGCTAGACATCCTTTGATTGATGAAAAGAAATGTGTAGCTAATACGTATGCTCTAAAACAAGAACAAAATTGTCTAATGATATCGGGACCGAATATGGGTGGTAAAACCGTAACACTTAAAACCATTGGTTTATTTGTGGCTTTAAGCCATGCTGGTTTTCCCGTTTTATGTGATCGTGCTTTGATTCCTTTTTATGATTCAATATGGTTTGATATTGGTGATAATCAATCGATTGAAAATAATTTATCAACATTCTCAAGTCATATTTCTAACATTGCGAATATTTGTCAAAATGTATCCAATCATTCATTTGTCTTATTAGATGAAGTAGGAAATGGAACCGATCCATTAGAAGGAGCTTCTTTAGCTATTTCTATTTTAGAATATTTAATTGAAAAAGGATGTACAGTTATAACTTCAACCCATTATTCACAAGTGAAATCATTTGGAAAAGCCAATGATCATGTATTAGTAAGTAGTGTGGAATTTGATTCACAAACACTACAACCAACTTATAAATACATACCAGGCGTATCAGGGGCTTCTTATGCGTTTTTAATTGCGCATAATTATCATTTACCGGATTCTATTATTCAAAGAGCCGATGAATATAAAAAAGACAATGAACAAGATGTGCAACGACAATTAGAAAAATTAGAAAAACTTCAAAATGATGTTTTGGTAGATAAAGAGCGTTTTAATAAGATGATTAAACAAGCACATCAAATTCAAAAAGATGCGTATCAAGAAAAAGAAAAATGGGAAAAGAAAAATAAAGAACTTCAAGAAGAATATGAACAACGTCTTCATGATATGTTAGAAGAAAAAGAAAACGAAGCCAATGAAATTATTCAAACATTGAAAAAACAAAAAACGGGTAAACTACATGAACAAAGTGAAGCGTTGCATCAAATTCATGTTCTACAACAAGAAAATACTCAAGAAGAAGAAAAACAAGCAGATGAATCTTTAAAAGTAGGAGACTATGTTCAAATTGAGTCTTTAAATTCACATGGTGAAATTCTAGATATTCGTAAAAAAGAAGCTACTGTTTTAGTAAATGGAATGAAGATGAAAGTGAAATTGAATCGTTTAAAACGAATTCAAAAACCAAATGTTCAAAAAGTACCTAAGAAAGTACATCAAGATCGTAACTTTACGCGCTTTCCTTTGGAATTGAATTTAATTGGTATGCGTGTGGAAGAAGCTATTCAAGAATTGGATCGATACATTGACCAAGCCATTTATCATAAAGTTAAACAAGTTCGTATTATTCATGGTATGGGAACAGGTGCTTTGAGAAGTGCGGTATGGAAAGATTTAGATAAACATCCAATGGTGGTTTCGAAAATGAGTGCAGGACCTAATGAAGGTGGATTAGGTGCTACAGTGGTATTGTTGAAGTAGGGATTTTATGGCTATTTCTAAATTACTACAAGATAAATTAGCACTTCTTCCTGATAGCCCGGGATGTTACATAATGAAAGATGTCCATGGTGATATTTTATATGTAGGAAAGGCAAAAGTACTAAAAAATAGAGTTCGGTCTTATTTTCATGGGACGCATAATTATAAAACAACGAAGCTTGTTTCTCATATCTATGATTTTGAATTTATCAAGACAACAAGTGAAAAAGAAGCTTTATTATTAGAAATAAATTTAATAAAAAAACATCGACCACCATATAATATTATGCTTATGGATGATTCTTCCTATCCATATATTGTCATGACCAATGAAGAAAATTTCAGAGTATATACAACACGGAATATAAAAAATAAAAAAGATACGTATTATGGACCTTATCCAAGTGCTCAAAGTGCAAGTGAAATGGTACGAATTATAAATACTTATTTTCCAATACGTAAATGTAGCCATATTCCGAATCGTGCTTGTTTGTATTATCATATGCATCAATGCTTAGCACCATGTATTCATGAAATTGATAAAAATCAAAATAGAGAATTAAAACAAAAAATAAAGAAACTATTACAAGGGGATACAAAAGAATTATTACAAGACTTAAATCAACAAATGATGGATGCTAGTGAAAATCTTCAATTTGAAAAGGCTCAACAAATACTTGAATCCATTCAAGCTATTCAACATATTGAACAAAAACAAGTTATAGATTTTAAAGATAATAAAGACAGAGATGTGTTTGGTTTTTATGAAGATAAAGGATATGTATCGTTTCAAGGGTTCTTTATTCGACAAGGTAAATTATTGGAACGCACATTTTCAGTGCAAGCAATTTATGAAGATACAATGGATGCTTTTATTAGTTTTATTATGCAGTATTATCAAAATAATATTGTACCCAAAGAAATACTAGTACCAGAAGGGACACCTATTGATATTTTAGAATCTTCTTTACAAACAAGTGTAAAAATTCCTTTAAAAGGAGAAAAGAAAAAATTAGTTGATTTAGTAATAGAAAATGCCAAAGAGGCACATGAACAAAAATTTGCGTTAATCGAAAGAAGAGACAATGATTTAGTACAGGCAAATGAACATTTAAATGAAATCTGTAAAAAAGAAATTCATCGTGTGGAAATATTTGATAACTCCCATATTTCAGGGACATATAATGTTTCAGCTTTAGTTGTGTATAAAGATGGTGTCCCAAATAAAAGTCAGTATCGTCATTATCAGTTAAAAGAATATAAATCGGATTTAGATAGTATGAAAGAAGTGATTTATCGTCGTTATTATCGTTTATTGATGGAACAAAAATCAATGCCGGATTTATTGTTAGTCGATGGAGGAAAGCTTCAAATTGAAGCGGCTAAGGAAATCAAAGAACAACTAGATCTTCCTTTTATCATTATGGGACTTGTCAAAGACGATAAACATACAACACGTGCTTTAATTAATGAAAACTTAGAAGAAATTGCGTTATCAAAACAAGATCCTCTATTTTTCTTGTTGACACGAATGCAAGATGAAGTGCATCGCTTTGCGATTACGTATCATCGTAATTTACGCAATAAAGGAATGACAAAATCGATATTGGATAGTGTATCAGGCATTGGTCCAAAACGTAAAAAAGAACTTTTAAAAGAATTTAAATCTGTTAAACAAATGAAAAGTGCAACAATTGAAGAACTATCTAAAGTGGTTCCTTATGAAGTGGCATGTAATTTATATGACAAATTACATGAAGATATGTGATATAATCAATGAATAAGAGGTAGTATAGTGAAATTAGATTTTAAAACATATTTAGCACGTATTATATTGATTATCGTTTGTTTTTGTATAGTATGTTTGTGCTATATGAGAATGAATCAGTCTTATGATGAATTGGCTCGATATCCATATGTGAACGATGAAAATCGTGATATTATTTTACAAAATTTAGATAACGATGATATCAATTATATGATTAACCAACAAATTGAACCAGATCAATTTATGGATTTTATTGAATTAGATGGCTTTGAAATGCATAATACACTTCTTTATTCGGCTGCTAAGAAAACACAAAATGAAGATAATCAAGTTATTGTGAATTTTGTGAATCGATATCGATCTCATTTTTCATTGAAAACATTACCTAATTTATTAACGTATTATTCGTATCATGATTTAATTACGTTTTATGAAACAGAATGGGTATTAAATGAAAATCTATCGTTAGAAAGCGATTTATCAAATCCTTTTGTGATTTTATCAGATTCTAAAACAATCTATAAATTTAAACCTGAAGTAGTATCTTATAAGAATATTCAAATCAAACAAGAAGTTGTAGATGACTTACAAGCAATGTGCGATGACTATAAAAAAGTAATAGGACAAGAATTAAGTCTTTATAAAGGCTATGTTGATTATGAAACACTGGTAAATTTTTATACCGCATTTAAAGAACAATACCCAGATCAAGTGGATTCCTTTATTTCTTGTGCTGGTCAAAATGAATTACAACTCGGGTATTCGATTGTTATAGAGGGAATGAGTGAATGGCTTGAGGCATATTTAAACAATGAAAATGAAGATATTTCTGTTGAATTTGCGAATAAAGAAACATTGGAATGGCTTCAAGACAATGCGTATCGATATGGATTTGTGATTCGTTATCCACAAGAAAAAGAATCACAAACAGGAAAAGAATACAATCCTTATTTGCTTCGTTATGTGGGACGAAAAAATGCGAAGAAGATGTATAAATCAAATTTGTGTATGGAAGAAATGGAGTTTTCAAATTCATTATGAAATTAATCGTTGTGAGCGATACGCACTACTATAACAATTGTTTGTTTGAACTTCAAAAACAATATCCCCAAGCTGATTATTTTATTCATTGTGGAGATTTAGAAGGAGACCCAGATCAATATCCAGGATGGATCATTGTAAGAGGAAACAATGATTATGATTTGCGATTGCCATTGAATAAAATATTAGAAATTGAGAATCATCGAATCTTGATTATGCATTCCCATAATATGAGAATGTGTCGAACAGAGGCTATGGTGCATGATGCACTTGTCAATAATTGTGACATTGTTTGTTTTGGACATACGCATGTTCCTTCTAAACAAAAAGAAAATAAT
>NZ_JBJEEX010000123.1:0-4786 GCF_051873495.1 Floccifex sp. | reverse complement strand
TAAAAGGTACAGTACCACGCACATAGCGCGTGGTATTTACTTCGTAATAAAAAAATGGAGGTTATCCTCCATTTTTTTTACCCATTTACAACGTCTGAATATTTTCTACGTGATGGACTTAAATTGTCTACATAGTAACGAACTGTTAATGATTTCGCAACTTTTGTACGAATCTTAGGTTCAACAATGTATCCATCTCCTTCTAACATGGCATCTACCATAGCTTTACAACAAGGAGACATATTACTTACTCCAGGTTCACATTCTTCCTTAAGTTCTCCTGCGTTTAATTCTATATATAACCATTGTTTGTTATGAGCTTCTACTTTCTTTTCTTGAATTTTAGCTGCATATTGTTCTTGCGTCCATTTTGCCATAAACTAAAAAATTCCTTTCTGTTACTTGTAGATAATATAATAATTTATTTTGAAATACAAGATTTTATTCAAATTTCAACTGTAAACGCTTCCATTTAAAAAGAAAAATAGAAATTTTAGTAAGCTAAAATTTCTATTCCTTTTTCTGTTACATAAATTGTATTTTCCCATTGTGCTGATAATAAACCATCTTCTGTATAAGCTGTCCACCCATTATCCGCATCAATAAATAATTCACGCTTTCCTTCATTAATCATAGGCTCAATCGTAAATACCATACCTGGTGCAATGACCATTCCAGTATTGCGAATACCTACGTGATGTACATATGGATCCTCATGGAAATCATTTCCAACTCCGTGTCCACAGAAATCAGTTACAACACTGTATCCATTTTTATGCGCAACTTCTTGAATTGCCGCTCCAATATCACCAAAATAACCCCAAGGACGAACGGCCTTAATACCGGCTTCCATACATTCTTTTGTGACATCTACTAATTTTTTTGCTTCTGGACTTACTTGTCCTATACAAAACATTCGTGATGCATCGGCATAGTGTCCATGAACAATTGTCGTACAATCGACATTTATAATATCTCCTTCTTGAAGGATGATGTCTTTATCTGGAATTCCATGACATACTTCATCGTTGATTGATGTACAACAACTCTTAGGGAATCCTTCATATCCTAAACAAGCAGGAATTCCACCATGACTAACTGTATAATCATGTACTAAAATATCAATTTCTTCTGTTGACATTCCGGCTTTAATTTCTCTTCCTACTAAATCTAATACTTCGTTATTAATTTTAGCGGCTTTTTTAATCCATTTGATATCTTCTTCATTTTTAATTAAAGAATGAGGAGGAACTTTCTTTCCTTGTAGCTTTAACACGGAAATGGTGTTGTCCCATTGTTCATGACAATTTTTATACTTTTTATTGGATCCACACCAACAAACAGAATTCTTTTTTAACATTTCGTTTCCTTCTTTCTAAAACTCAATTGTTAACATGCGATCTTTTTGACTCATATCTTTATGAACTTCAATCGTTGCTTCTGGGAAATATTGACGAGCTAACTGTGAAAGTGCAGCGCCTTGTTGATATCCCATTTCAAAAGCTAATAAAGCATGTTCATTACATACTAAATGAGCTTTTTCAAACACATCACGATAGAATTTCAATCCATCTTCGCCTCCAAATAAGGCAACATGTGGCTCATAATCTACAACCGAATGTTCCATTTGCTCGTCTTGAGGAATATAAGGTGGATTGCACACTAATATATCACAATGTAGATCACGTTCCACAAATGGATCTAACATACTTCCACAAATAAAATTCACATGAGCCCCTAATTTCTTGTTGTTTTCAATCGCAACATTTAAAGCATCCTTAGAAATATCCGATGCGATAACATCAAACTTAGGTTCCTCTAAAGCTAAAGTAATTCCAATAGCACCTGAACCTGTTGCCACATCGAATAAAGTAACATGCTCAAATTCAGGAAATTTATCATCAAATTTTTGAAGCACTAATTCAACTAATTCTTCTGTTTCTGGACGAGGAATTAACACATTTTCATTTACGATGAAATCGTATCCAAAAAACCATTCATATCCTAATACATATCCAAGTGGTTTTCCTTGTTCCATTTCATCAACGGCTTTTAAATAGTCTTTTTCAATTTCCAAGTCACATTCTTCATTCATTGAAACATATAAATTTATATTTTTTTGTCGACACAATTCAACCATCAACAACTGTGCTGCTTGTTCTCCCTGGTTGGCCTTGAATAAACGATCCTTGGCTTCGACAATTAAAGAATGGTATGTCATTCTTTTTCACCTGCTAATTTAGCTTGTTGATCCGCTAATTGAAGTGCGCTCATCAAATCATCTAAACGACCATCCATAATACGATCCAATTGGTTAACAGTATAACCAATACGATGATCTGTCACACGATTTTGTGGATAGTTGTAAGTACGGATTTTTTCAGCACGATCTCCGGTACCAATTTTAGTACGACGTTCTGCTCCTGCTTTTTCATCGATTTCTCTTTGTCTTTCTTCATATACACGAGCACGAATTGTCATTAAAGCTGTCGCACGGTTTTCATGTTGAGAACGACCGTCTTGACACTTAACAACGATACCTGTTGGTTTATGCACAATACGAACCGCTGAATCGGTTTTATTAATATGCTGTCCTCCCGCACCAGATGAACGCATTGTTTCAATTTCTAAATCATTCATATCAATATCAAAGTCTTCTTCTTCAATTTCTGGCATACATAAAACTGTAGCTGTAGAAGTATGAATACGACCTTGTGATTCTGTCTTAGGCACACGTTGTACACGATGGGAACCAGATTCAAATTTGAATGTTCCATAAGCGCCTTCTCCATTTACTTTGAAAGAAACAAGTGAATATCCACCGGCTTCGCTATCTTCCATTTCGATGATTTCTACACGCCATCCTTTTGATTCACAGTATTTTGAATACATTCTAAATAAGTCACCGGCAAAGATATTTCCTTCATCTCCTCCAGCAGCTCCACGAATTTCAATAATACAGTTATGTGAGTCGTTAGGATCTTTAGGAACTAGTAATAATTCCAATTTATCTAAGTATTCTTGAATTTTTGGCTCTAATTCTTCAATTTCCATCATAGCCATTTCATGAATTTCTTTATCGTCTTCTTTTGCCAATGCTTTGGCATCTTCTAATTCTTCACAAGCTTTTTTATATGCGTTGTAAGTATCTACCACAGGCATTAACTCATTTTGTTCACGCCCTAATTTCGCCATTTCTTTACGATTGGAAACAATATCATCACGCATCATTAATTCATTAATTTCTTCGTGACGAGCAACTAATGATTCTAATCTTTCTTCCATTTTTGCCATAGCGCATTTCCTTTCCTATATTTTATTTATTTTTTACACAATTTAACAGAATAAATATATCATGAAATACCATAAAAATCATTTAATTATGATATAATTCATACGTTTTTTAGGAGGAGATTATGAATCAAAGTTCATTAACACAAGGAAACATCAAAAAAAGTATTCTCTTGTTTTCGATTCCTTTTTTCTTTTCCAATTTATTTCAACAACTATACAATACCATTGATACTTTAATCATTGGACATTACCTAGGTGATTTATCATTAGCTGCCATTGGAAGTACAGGAGCTATTTTTGAGTTAATTGTTGGTTTTTGTAATGGATTGGGATTAGGATTTGGGATTGTGATTTCAAGATATTATGGAGCTAAGGAAACCGATAAACTAAAGAAAGCCGTAGCCAATGCGATTCTTTTAAGTCTTATATTTTCAATATCATTAACTATTTTATCGTATTTCTTCTTACCCAATTTATTAACACTATTAAATACCCCAAGTACAATTTTTAAACAAGCTCTATCTTATATTCAATGTATTAGTTTATTTCTAGTCGTTACGATGTTCTATAACTTATCCGCTGGTTTATTACGAGCCATCGGAGATAGTTTAACACCTTTAATTGTTTTAATTATTTCATCAGTATTAAATGTAATTCTTGATATTTTATTTATTACCCAATTAAATATGGGAATACAAGGAGCTGCCATTGCCACAGTCATTGCCCAAATTTTGTCTACTATTATTTGTGTTGGATTAATTTTTAAGAAAGCTAAAATATTAATCCCAAATAAATTCTCATTTGATAAACAAATATCCCTAGATTTAGCTGCACAAGGTTTTTCAATGGGATTAATGGTAAGTATTGTTTCGATTGGAACTGTAACACTACAATTTGCGATTAATAAACTTGGAACCGATATTATTGCTGCCCATACCAGTGCTCGTAAATTATTAAGTATATTTTCATTATTCTTAGGAGCTCTTTGTTCATCGATTTCAACGTTTGTCTCCCAAAATAGAGGAGCCAATCAAAAAAAACGAATTATCGAAGGCATTCATTTTGTGAATAAATTAGGAATTCTATATGTTTGTGTTGTATCTATTGTTGTTTTCTTTTTAGCACCAACTTTTGTACATTTATTAAGCGGTTCTTCAAATCCAGAGATTATCAATAACGCAACACTCTATTTACGAATCAATATCCCTAGTATGATTATTCTAGTTGTTTTATTAAATGATCGTAATTCCCTACAAGGACTTGGAAAGAAAATCATTCCTTTAGTTTCAAGTATCATTGAATTAGTAGGAAAAGTGATTTTTACTTATTTATTGATTCCTTATATTGGATATTTTGGTGTCTGTCTTTGTGAACCTGTTATCTGGTTGTTCATGACAATACAATTAGAATGGTCTTTAAAAAAAGCTCTAAACGAATTTTGAAGTGAACCCCTAAATTTGGACATCGAATTTAGGAGGTTCACTTTTTATAT
>NZ_JBJEEX010000122.1:0-4857 GCF_051873495.1 Floccifex sp. | reverse complement strand
CATGGGAATATTTGTAGAAGTCCGATGGCAGAATTTATTATGAAAAAATTAGTAGATGGAAAAGGGTTGAGTTCTGATTTTTATATTGAATCAGCTGCAACTTCAACCGAAGAAATTGGAAATGATATGTATCCACCGGCTAAAAGAATATTAAAAGAAAAGAATGTTCCTTTTAGTCCTAGAAAAGCTCGTCAAATTTGTTTAGAAGACTATAATCGTTTTGATTATATTATTGGTATGGATTCCTATAATATGAATAACCTACATAGACGTTTTCCAGATGATAACGAACATAAAATATATCCTTTATTAGAAGATAGAAGTGTATCGGATCCTTGGTATACTGATGATTTTAATAAAGCTTATTGGGATATTTATGAGGGATGTAAGCAATGGCTAGAAAGGATTTTAAATGATTAAACAAAATCTTCATACGCATAGTTTATATTGTGATGGCATTAATTCTTTGGAAGAAATAGTGGAAAGTGCTATTCAAAAAAAGTTCACTGTTTTAGGTTTTTCTTCTCATGGATATACGCCTTCAGAGTCTTTTGGAATGGATGAAAATAGACAGAATTCTTATTGTTTAGAAGTAAATAAATTAAAGGAAAAATATAAAGATCAAATTGATATTTTTCTAGGAATTGAACAAGATGAATTGTATCGCATTAATGATCCTTCTCAATTTGATTATATTATTGGATCAAAGCACTATGTAAAAGGAGAAGGATATGAACATGGCATAGATTGTTCAAAAGAAGTAACGGAACAACTAGTTTCTTCTTATTTTAATAATGATTTTTTATCTTTTTGTCAGTGTTATTTTGATGATTTAAAAAAAATGGCAACATGGGATGAAGTTGATATTATTGGACACTTTGATTTATTTATGAAATTCAATGAAGATGAATCGTTTCTTTCTTTTTCTAATAAACAATACTTAAAAATGGCATATGAAACACTGGATTGCTTGATTCAAAACAATAAAATTATTGAAGTCAATACCGGTGCCATTGCCAAGGGATATCGAACAAAACCATATCCAGATTTTCATTTATTACAGTACATTAACCAACATAATGGCAAAATTCTATTAAATAGTGATTGTCATAATGCCAAGTTTTTAGATGAAGGATATGACATAGCTATGGATTTAATTCGAAGAGCTGGGTTTAAATCAATGGAAGTATTAACTTCAAAGGGGTTTGAAACAAAAGATATTGATGAATTTATAATGTAATTATTGAATGTTTTCTGATACCATTTAAGTATAAAAAATAGGAGAAAAAATAATGTTTGAGAGTATAATGTGGACGTATATGAAAGAAGAACAAACACTTCTTTCAAATTTATTGAATTCTAAATTAGATGTACCTGATATGGAAGCTCTTTATATTGTTTGTCATGGCTCTAGTTATAATGCAGCAATGGCTATTTCATCTTTTATTGCCAAATACGCTAAAATTCGTGTGTACGCCTATACACCATCTAATTTTATGAATACGGCAATTTCCCTTCAATATGAAAATCAAGAAACAACCTATGTTCTAGGGATTTCTCAAACAGGGACATCAAGTGGAGTATTAAATGCTTTAGAATGTGCTAAAAAAGATGGGTTTTCCATTCTTGGGATTACCAATGAAGTGGATTCACCAATCGATAAGATGTCAAATCAAACTTACTATTTGAATTGTGGACTAGAAA
The DNA here is from genome assembly GCF_051873495.1 of Floccifex sp. Lineage (NCBI taxonomy): Bacteria > Bacillati > Bacillota > Erysipelotrichia > Erysipelotrichales > Erysipelotrichaceae > Floccifex > Floccifex sp. Next base: position 3,153 of record NZ_JBJEEX010000122.1, on the reverse strand, counting down.
ATAGTAATGCCAAAACAAAGGGATATAGTTCCACATTGGTTTTATTGATGTTGTTTGGTCTTCAATTAGCTCAAAAGAAGAACACAATATCGGATGAATTGTATAAAGAAATAAAAGATGAGCTTTCAAATCAAGTCAATGATATAAATAATGTTATTGATCAAACAATTACATGGTGTCAAAACAATCAATATGGAAAAGACATGGATAATTTATATGTGATTGGAAATGGAATGAATTTTGCCACAGCTATGGAAGGACAATTAAAATTAATGGAAACACAGTGTATTCCTACGATGTTTAATGACATTGTAGAGTTTTCTCATGGAATGCATCGTTCTTTAAATGAGAAGTCCTTTATTTTATTAATTAACGATGGACTAGATAGTGTTTTAGTAAACAAGACATTTGATTATTGTCAAAACAAAAAATACAATGTTGTTATGATTGATACAATGAATCATAAAGACAATAAAATTATTAATGTGAATTCTTATAAACATTCGCATTCTATTTTATTGATTACAAGTGTGATTCAAGCAATTTCGGCGTTTGTTCCTGAATTAAATGGAACAGATCCTAATCGCAATGCCAATGATGATTATACAGACTGGATGGAGACAAGAGTACTATGACAAAATGGATTATTTTCACAGTTATTGTGGTATTTGTTTTAGAAGTTGTGTTTCAGGTTAAGAAACAAAAAGATGTTTCTAAATTAGAAAATGAATTAACTTCGGCTTTATTAAAGAAAGATTATCGTAAGTTTGATGAATTAGTAAATTCAGTGGATGCGAAAAAAAACATTCCTCCTTATAATTTGAATTATTTAAAATTAAATGCAGCAATTATTCGTGGTAAGAAACAAGACATTGATTCTATTTGTGATAATTTTGAAAATGTTCATATGAATCAAGCACAAAAAGAGAATTTCTATGCGACGGCTTTTGGGTATTATGCCCAACAAAATAATAAAAAGAAGGCATTGTATTATAAAGATAAAATTTTAAAAGAATCAAAGAATGAAAAAAACATTGAAGCTTGTAAGAGAATGTATAGTGTATACATTGAAGCAAGTGATGAATATTTAGATGTTTTATTAAAAGAATGTGAGTCTTTGTCTGGGCAACAAAGAACAACGAACGATGCTTTATTAGCTAAGATTTATGAAAACAAAAATGATAAAGAAAATGAAGAGAAGTTTTTAAAACAATTAAAAGAGGATTCACTTCAAACAAATAAGTAGGCATTCTTAGTGAATGTCTTTTTTTTAGGTCGAATTCCTATTGACATAGTAGGAAAAGAAGAGTAGTATTAACACAACCTACTTAAATGGTAGGAATAAGGAGACGATATGAAATTAATCATTTATTTAAAGTCTCGTTGTACGTTTCGAATGTGTAACGAAAATGATAAAAAATGAATATATAAAGGTTATGAAAAGAAGAATAGCTTAATAGGATTTTAAAGAGAGTCTTTGGATGGTGGAAAAAGATAATGATAATTAAGTGAAAATGGTCTTGGAACTGGATAATCGATAGGTAGGTTATCACGCAAGTAAGCGTTAAAATACGTAGTCAATAAGACTGATAAGACCATAATTGTGAGGTTATGGTGAATTTAGGTGGTAACACGATATGCTCGTCCTAATGGGATGAGCTTTTTTTTATAAGGAGAAAAATCATGGCATATACAAAAAGAGAAGATCGTAAATTAAAATTTGAAACGTTACAACTACATGTAGGACAAGAACAAGCAGATCCGAGTACAGGAGCAAGAGCTGTTCCGATTTATCAAACAACATCGTATGTTTTTGATAACAGTGCACATGCTGCAGCACGATTTGGTTTAGCTGATTCAGGAAATATTTATGGACGACTAACCAATTCTACTCAAGAAGTATTTGAAAAACGAATTGCGGCATTAGAAGGAGGAACTGGAGCATTAGCTGTTGCTTCTGGAGCTGCAGCTATTGCCTATACCATTCAAGCTTTAGCTAAACAAGGTGAACACATTGTTGCACAAAAAACTATTTATGGAGGAACATCTAACTTATTAGCTCATACATTCCCAAATTATGGAATTAGTACAACATTTGTGAATGCTCATAATTTAGAAGAAGTAGAACAAGCTATTCAATCCAATACAAAAGCTATTTACTTGGAAACACTTGGAAATCCAAATAGTGATATTCCTGATATCGATGCAATTAGTGAAATTGCTCATAAACATGGACTCCCAGTGGTTGTGGATAATACATTTGGAACACCATACTTAATTCGTCCTATTGAACACGGAGCAGATATTGTAGTGCATTCTGCTACTAAATTCATAGGAGGACATGGAACGAGTTTAGGAGGTGTCATTGTTGAGGGAGAAACATTTGATTGGGCAAAAGATGATAAATATCCTTGGTTATCACAACCCAATCCAAGTTATCATGGCGTAAAATTCACAGAGGCTGCACCGAATGCGCCATTTGTGACATATGTTCGAGCTATTTTATTACGTGATACAGGGGCAACGCTTTCTCCATTTAATGCGTTCTTACTACTACAAGGAACAGAAACTTTGTCGCTAAGAATTGATCGACACAATGAAAACACAAAGAAAGTCGTTGAATATTTATCACATCATCCACTTGTAGAAAAAGTAAATCATCCTTCTTTACCAAATCATCCAGACCATGATTTATATGTTAAGTATTTCCCAAATGGAGGAGGTTCTATATTTACTTTTGATATAAAAGGAGGCGAAAAAGAAGCCCATAAATTTATTGATTCTCTAGAAATATTTTCTTTATTAGCCTATGTAGCCGATGTGAAATCACTAGTTATTCATCCCGCTACTACAACGCATTCTCAATTAACACAAGAAGAATTACTTGACCAAGGTATTAAACCAAATACAATTCGTTTATCAATTGGAACAGAAAATATTGATGATATTTTGTTTGACTTAGAAAATGCGTTTTCAAATCTATAAAAATTACAAAATGCTTAGAGTTTTATAAATTTTAAGCATTTTTTTCATCTTTTTTTTTACAAATTCAATTTTTTTTCGAATTATATAATGAAGGAGGAAAAAAGATGAATCTTGATACCATCGCAAAGAAAATAAATGCGAATAAAAATGTGATTGCGATATACGCAA
>NZ_JBJEEX010000121.1:0-25402 GCF_051873495.1 Floccifex sp. | reverse complement strand
AAATAACCATTACGCGACCTTTTCTTTTAATTACTCTGCATTTGTCGCAAATTGGCTTTACAGATGGTCTTACTTTCATGTTTATACCTTTCTAATCACGTATTTCCCCACTAAAATGCGCATAGTTCGTTATGCGGATTTTAATGGAATCGTAATGCTATTTAATCACGCAAACAAATTGCGCTTATTTTATTATAAGCGCAATTCTTTATTTTTTCAAGATTTCTTTTAATACAGGCCAAATTTCTTCAATTGGCTTAGAAGCATCAACTTTAGAAACCATCCCTTTTTCTTCGTAATAAGCAATTACAGGTTCAGTATTCTTAGAATATTCATCTAATCTTACTTTTAAGCTTTCTGCATTGTCATCTTTTCTTTGTGAAAGAGGTGTGTGACATACATCACATGTTTCTTCAACCATAGGTGGTTTTGAATAGATGTTATAAATAGCACCACAGTTTTTACAAGTTCTACGCCCTGTAATACGACGTGTTAATTCATCGAATGGTACATCCATTACAACAATTTTTTCAACTGCTAAATCAGTTCCAGCAGTCATTTCTTCAAAAGCCTTTGCTTGATCTAAAGTTCTTGGATATCCATCTAATAAATATCCGTTTTTCTTATCTTCAAGTGTAGCCAAATAGTCTTTCACCATTTTATTAGTGATTTCATCAGGAACTAATAAACCTTTTTCAGAATAAGCTTTTGCTTGTAATCCTAATTCTGTTCCTTTTGAAATATTTTCTCTGAAGATATCTCCAGTCGAAATGTGATTTAAATTAAATTCTTCTTTAATTCGACTAGAAAAAGTTCCTTTTCCTGAACCAGGAGCACCCATAATAAAGATATTCATATTTAAATTCTCCTAAGATTTAGTAGTAATCTTTATAAGATTTTTGAGTAATCAAACCTTGTACTTGTTTAATTGTTTCAAGAGCAACACCAACAACGATGATCATTCCCGTACCACCTAAAGCCATTGTAGATGAGATTTCTGGCCAAATAACAGTCATTAAATGAGGTAAAACCGCAATTAATGCTAAGGCAAGAGCACCAAATACTGTGATTCTAGATAATACTTTATTTACATAGTCTTGTGTTTCTCTTCCTGGACGAACACCTGGAATGTATTGTCCAGATTTTGCTAAGTTTTTACTGAATTCTTCTGGATTAATTTGCATCTTTGTATAGAAGAAAGTAAAGAAGATAATCAATAAAACATAGATAACTAATGAATACCATGTCTTTAATCCTAACCAGTTATTCATGGCACGAATGAAATCATTTGTGTCAAAGAAACTAGCAATTTGAAGTGGAGCCATCATTAATGAACTAGCAAAAATGACTGGAATAACACTTGCTGAATTGACTTTTAAAGGTAGGTAATCATCATTTTTATTTTTAATAATTTCTAATGAACTTGATGTTTGTTGAATTGGAATACGACGTTCAGCTGTATTAATCAAAGTTACAAAGATAATGATTAATAAATAGATAATGATATATAAAACAAATAATAAAATACCATTATCTGGAGCAGAAGAACCAGATACCAATGAAGAATATGCTGTACTGAATTGTTGAGGTAAACGTCCAACAATTCCAGCCATGATGATCATTGAAATACCATTTCCAATTCCTTTCATAGAAATCTGATCTCCAATCCATACAAGGAACATAGTACCGGCAGTAAAGATTGTTGCGATATATAAAATCGTAGCAATACTTGATCCACCAACTAATAATCCTGTATATGACTTAGATAACCCATATACTAATGAGAAAGATTGAACAAATCCAAATACAACTGCTAAATAGCGAGTATATTTGTCCAATGTTTTACGACCAGACGCTCCTGATTTGCTTAATTCAGTCAAATGAGGAATTACATCCATACTTAGTAATTGAATGATGATAGATGCAGTAATATAGGGAGTGACACCCAACGCGAAGACGGAAAATTGTTCCAATCCACCACCACCCAATAGGTTGATCATAGCGAAGAAAGAGTTATCTTGCATTCCTGCAACTAAGTCAGATGTATTTACATTTGGAACTGTAATAGCACATCCCAAACGATACACAAGAAAGGCGAACAGAGTAAATAAGATTCTGTTACGAATTTCTTTATTGGTGAACATTGCTTTAATAGTTCCGAAGAACCCTAAGCTGTTTGCCTTTACTCCATTTGCCTTTACTTTTGAATTCATTAAATAACCTCAGCTTTTCCGCCTGCTTTTTCGATTGCTTCTTTTGCTGATGCAGAGAACTTAGCTGCTTGAACAGTTAAATTCTTAGTTAACTCACCATTTCCAAGAACTTTTAAGCCACTTAATTCTTTTTTGATGACACCCATTTCAAGTAATAAAGCTGCATTAACTACAGTTCCATCTTCGAAGCGATTTAAAGTTTCAACATTAACAATTGCATATTCTTTGCGATTGAAGTTTGTGAAACCACGTTTTGGTAAACGTCTAGCTAATGGTGTTTGTCCACCTTCAAATCCTAAGCGAACTCCTCCACCACTTCTTGCGTTTTGACCTTTATGTCCACGTCCTGAAGTTTTTCCATTTCCACTACCTGGACCACGTCCAACACGGTTACGTTCTTGACGAGGTGCAGTAGAACTCATTGTATGTAATTTCATATTGTTACCTCCCTATTAACCGCGAATTTCTTCTGGTTTCTTTCCACGGATTTCTGCAACTTGTTCAACAGTTCTTAAGCTGCGTAAACCTTCAAATGTTGCACGTACAACGTTGATTTTTGTACGAGATCCGATACATTTTGTAAGGATATCTTTGATACCAGCTAATTCTAATACTGCACGAGCAGCACCACCAGCGATAACCCCAGTACCTTCAGCAGCAGGACGCATGAATACTTGACCAGCTCCGTAAACACCGTTGATTTCATGAGGAATAGTATCATTGATTACTGGTACTTCAATGATGTTTTTCATAGCATCATCTTTAGCTTTACGAATTGCATCAGGAACTTCGTTAGCTTTTCCTGTTCCAATTCCAACATGACCGTTACGATCTCCAACTACTACTAATGCAGCGAAACGGAAACGACGACCACCTTTTACTACTTTAGTAACACGATTGATCGCGATTACTTGATCTTCATATTCTTTTTGGTCTTTTCTTGGTTTTCTATCTAATGCCATTGTGCGACCTCCTAAAATTCTAATCCAGCTTCACGAGCTGCATCGGCTAATGCTTGAACACGACCAGTGTATACATATCCACCACGATCGAATACTACTTTTTTAATACCCTTTTCTTGAGCACGTTTAGCGATTTCAGCACCAACTAAACGAGCGGCTTCAACGTTTCCACCATTTTCTAATTTCATATCAACACTTGATGCACTTGCTAATGTAACACCATTAACATCATCAATGATTTGTACATGAATATGAGAATTACTTCTGAATACATTCAAACGTGGGCATTCAGGAGTTCCACTAATTTTATTACGAACACGTGCGTGACGACGTACTCTAGTTTCATTACGTGATACTTTATTAATCATAATTTAAAATCTCCTTTCCCACTATTTCTTACCAGCTGTCTTACCTTCTTTACGACGAACAGCTTCATCTTTATAACGAATACCTTTACCTTTATATGGTTCTGGTTTACGTACAGCTCTTACTTCAGCAGCAAATTGACCAACTAATTGTTTGTCAATTCCTTTAATTTGGATATCAGTTGGAGATGTTTTCCCAGCTGCATCTAAACAAGTAACTTCTAATCCTTCAGGGATTTGCATATCAACTTGGTGAGAATATCCAACAGTTAAAGATAATGTATTTCCTTTAACAGCTGTACGGAATCCGATTCCGACTAATTTCAATTCTTTTTTGTAACCTTCTGATACACCAACTACCATGTTGTGTAATAAAGCACGAGTTGTTCCGTGTAATTGTTTAGTTACTTTTTGATCATTTGGACGTTTAACTGTGACAACATTTTCTTCAACATTAATTTCCATTAATTCAGAAAACGTACGAGTTAAAGAACCTTTAGGTCCTTTAACAGTCACCTCATTCCCAGCAGCTACTTCAACAGTAACTCCTGCAGGAATGGTAATCAGTTTATTCCCGATACGTGACATTCTTATTTCCTCCTATTTATTTATTACCAAACGTAAGCAATTACTTCTCCACCTAAGTGGGCTTTTCTTGCTTCTTTATCAGTCATCATTCCGTTTGATGTAGAAATGATGGCAATTCCTAATCCACTAATTACGCGTGGTAGATTTTCTACAGTTGAATAAACACGTAATCCTGGTTTAGAAATACGACGTAAACCTTTAATGGCTTTTTCGTTATTTACATATTTTAAAGTAATTGTAAGTGTCTTTTTAACACCGTCTGCTTCTACAGCATAGTCAGTAATATAACCTTCATCTTTTAAGATTTTAGCGATTGCTTTCTTTTCATTAGATGATGGCATACTAACTGTTTCATGTTTTTGTTGTAATGCGTTACGGATTCTAGTTAACATATCCGCAATTGGATCAGTCATAATCATATTAATATGCCTCCTTCTTACCAACTTGCCTTTTTAACTCCAGGAATTTGACCTTTGTAAGCCAATTCTCTGAAGCAAATACGACAGATTTTGTATTTTCTTAAAACTGAATGTGGACGACCACAACGTTCACAACGAGTATACTCACGAACTTTATATTTTTGAGGACGTTGCTGTTTATTAATCATTGATTTCTTTGCCATGATATCCTCCTATTTCTTGAAAGGCATACCCATTGCTTGTAATAAAGCACGTGCCTCTTCGTTAGTTTTTGCAGTTGTTACGATTACAATATCCATTCCACGAGTACGATCTACTTTATCGAAATCGATTTCTGGGAAAATGATTTGTTCTTTAATACCTAAAGTGTAGTTTCCACGACCATCGAAACTTGTGTCGCTTACACCACGGAAGTCACGAACACGTGGCAATGAAATGTTGAATAATTTATCTAAGAATTCATACATTTGTTGTCTACGTAATGTAACTTTACATCCAATAGGCATACCTTCACGTAATTTGAAGTTAGCGATTGATTTTTTAGCTTTTGTTACAACTGGAGCTTGACCAGTAATTGCAGTTAATTCTTCAACTGCTTCATCTAATAATTTAGAGTTAGTAATTGCGTCACCTACACCGATGTTTACAACAACTTTTTCAATTTTTGGAACTTCCATAACTGAAGTGTAGTTGAATTCTTTCATAAGTTGAGGGACAACAACGTTTGTATATCTTTCTTGTAAACGATTCATCTATGCACCCTCCTTATTTAACTTCTTTACCGCTCTTAACATAGACGCGTACTTTTTTACCATCTTTAACTTCTGTACGAACACGAGAAGCTTCTTTTGATTTTTCATCATAAAGCATTACATTAGAAACATGGATTTTTGCTTCTTTTTCTACGATTCCACCATCTGGATTTTGTTGAGTTGGTTTTAAATGTTTTTTAACCATGTTAACACCTTCAACAATTACCTTATCTTCTTTTGGGAATGCAGCAGTTACTTTTCCGATTGTGCCCTTGTAAGCACCAGTAATAACTTTAACTTGATCACCTTTTTTAATTCTCACGTTGGACACCTCCTATAGTACTTCTGGAGCCAATGAAACGATTTTCATGAAGTCTCTGTCACGTAATTCACGAGCAACTGGACCGAAAATACGAGTTCCTTTTGGCGTTTTATCATCTTTAATAATTACACATGCGTTGTCATCAAAACGGATATAAGATCCATTTTCACGTCTTACCCCACGTCTTGTACGTACGATAACAGCTTTTACAACATCACCTTTTTTTACAGTTCCACCAGGAGTAGCTTGTTTAACACTGCATACAACGATGTCACCAATATTTGCTGTTTTTCTTACGGATCCACCTAAACAACGGATAACTAAAACTTCTTTAGCTCCAGTGTTATCAGCGACACGTAATCTACTTTCATTTTGAATCATTGTTTCGCCCCCCTGTATTAAGCACGTGCTTTTTCAGCAATTTCAACTAAGCGGAAACGTTTTGTAGCAGATAATGGACGAGTTTCCATAATTACTACTGTATCTCCAACATGAGCTTCATTGTTTTCATCATGTGCTTTGAATTTTTTAGAATATTTTACACGTTTTCCATACAATGGATGTGTTTTCTTTGTTTCTACAACTACCGTAATAGTTTTGTCCATTTTATCTGAAACAACTGTACCACGGTATACTTTACGAGCATTTCTTTCCATCGAATGGTCCTCCCTATTCCTTATTTGCGCTTTCACGCTCTGTTAAAACTGTCTTAATACGAGCAATTTCTTTTTTAACTGTTTTGATACGTGCTGTATTTTCCAAGTCACCAGTAGCTTGTTGGAAACGAAGATTAAATAATTCATCTTTTAAAGCATCGATCGTAGTTAATAATTCTTCATTTGATTTTTCACGAATTTCTTTAATTGTCATTATTCTACTTCTCCTTTTCTAGCAAAACGAGTTTTTACTGGTAATTTGTGAGAAGCTAAACGAAGTGCTTCACGTGCAACTTCTTCACTAACTCCACCGATTTCGAACATAACACGTCCTGGTTGAACAACAGCTACCCATCCTTCTGGAGCACCTTTACCAGAACCCATACGAACTTCTAGAGGTTTTTTAGTTCTTGCCATATGAGGGAAAATACGAATCCATACTTTACCTCCACGTTTCATATAACGTGTCATGGCGATACGAGCAGCTTCGATTTGACGGTTGCTGACATAAGCACCACTTTCAGCAACTAAACCATATTCACCAAAGTCAATAGTACGTCCTGCTTTACTACGTCCTTCGTAGCTTAAGCGATGAGGTCGTCTATACTTTGTACGTTTAGGCATTAACATTATTCGTTACCTCCTTTGTTTCCTTCTGCATTTGCTTTAGCAGCTGCAGCTTTAGGAGCACGGTTGTTTTGACGTCCGTCTTTATTGAAGTTACGACGTCCTTTTCCTTTACGTGCTGGTCTTTGTTTTGGAGCTTCAGGTTCTTTAACCATTTCACCAGGAAGAACTTCTCCACGGCAGATCCAAACTTTAACACCGAATTGACCATAAGTTGTTCTAGCTTCTTCAACTGCATAGTCGATATCACTACGTAATGTATGTAGAGGAACTACACCTTCTGAATATCCTTCAGTACGTGCCATGTCAGCTCCACCTAAACGACCAGAAACAGCAGTTTTGATTCCTTTTGCTCCAGCACGCATAGTGTTTTGAATAGCTTTCTTTTGAGTAGCACGGAAAGATTTACGTCCTTCTAATTCATCGGCAATCCAACGAGCTACTAAACGAGCATCTAAGTTTGGATTAGCGATTTCTACAACATTAACTTGAATGTTTTTAGCGTTAGTTAATTTTTCTAATTTTTTCTTTAATCCTTCGATTGATTTTCCATCTTGTCCAATTACGACACCAGGATGAGCAGTACGAATGATTACTGTTAAACGATTTTTTGAACGTTCAATTTCAATACGAGAAATTTGAGGATTAGCTTTACGTTTGTCAACGGCAGCATTAGCTAAATCGTTATAGTATTTTTCGATGAATTCACGGATTTTAACGTCTTCCATTAAAGTTGATCCGAATTCATTGTCGTTTGCGTACCATCTTGATTCCCAATCACGAATCACTCCGACACGCATTCCGATAGGCGATACTTTTTGTCCCATAGCTTACCTCCTAGTCTCTTTCTGCCACAACAACAGTAATGTGGCTTGTACGTTTGTTAATTGGGCTTGCGCTTCCTTTAGCACGAGGCATGTATCTTTTTAATGTGATTCCTTCGTCAGCCCAGCAAGCTTTAACATATAATTTAGATTCATCTAAATCATTGTTATTAACGGCGTTGGCAACAGCACTTTTTAATACTTTACCAACCATTTCTCCACCTTTATTTGGAGTAAATTTACAAATTGCAGCGGCTTCTTCTACGTCTTTTCCACGAATTAAGTCTAAGACAAGTCTAGCTTTACGAGGTTGAATACGTAGTGTTTTTGCAGTAGCTTTAACTTCCATTTTCAAATCCTCCTATCGTTTACCTTTCTTGTCATCACTTGCGTGACCAGTATATTTACGAGTTGGAACAAATTCACCTAATTTATGTCCAACCATATCTTCAGTTACGTATACAGGAACGTGTTCTTTTCCATTGTAAACAGCAAATGTATGTTCTACAAATTGAGGGAAAATTGTTGAACGACGGCTCCAAGTCTTAATTACTTCTTTTTTTCCAGCTTCATTTAAAGCTTCAACCTTTTTCATTAAGTGTTCATCCACAAAAGGTCCTTTTTTCAAACTACGACTCATTTCAATTTTACCTCCTTACTATTTACCATTACGACGGCGTACAATTAACTTGTTGCTAGCTTTCTTGCTATCGCGAGTCTTAACACCCAATGCTTTTTTACCCCAAGGAGTCATTGGAGATTTACGACCGATAGGTGAACGACCTTCACCACCACCATGTGGGTGATCGTTAGGGTTCATTACAGATCCACGAACAGTTGGACGAATACCCATATGACGAGTACGACCAGCTTTACCAATATTAACTAAGTTGTAGTCTTCATTTCCAACTACACCAACAGTTGCACGACAATTTCCTAATACTTTACGAACTTCTCCAGATTGTAAACGAAGAGTTACATATTTTTCTTCAATACCTAAGATTTGAGCAGAACATCCAGCTGAACGAGCCATTTGTCCACCTTTACCAGGTTTTAATTCAACGTTGTGTACGATTGTACCTTCTGGCATATTTCTTAATTCACAGCAGTTACCAATTTTGATATCTGTTTCAACACCAGAAATGATTTTGCTTCCAACTTTTAAATCTTTTGGAGCAATGATATAACGTTTTTCACCATCAACATAGTTGATTAATGCGATATTTGCTGAACGGTTTGGATCGTATTCGATTGTAGCAACTTTACCAGGAACACCATCTTTGTTACGTTTGAAATCGATGATACGGTAAGCTCTCTTGTGTCCAGCTCCTTGATGACGTGTAGTAATACGTCCTGTGTTATTACGACCACCCTTTGATTTTAAAGGTGCTAATAAGCTTTTCTCTGGCTTTGAAGCAGTAATTTCTTCATTAGTCAAAGTGCTCATTCCACGACGACCAGGTGTCGTTGGCTTATACTTTTGAATAGGCATAAACTTTTATATCTCCTTCTATACGCAATATTTATTCAGGAAATAGCGTCTTCTCCCTGATTGGATTATTCTTCAGATCCGAAAATATCGATTGAATATCCTTCTTTTAATTTAACAACAGCTTTGTGAACAGCAGGAACTTTACCCATGTAACGTCCAACTCTTCTTGTTCTTTGTTTACTGTTTGATGTATTTACTTTTTCAACTTTTACATTCCAGATAGCTTCAACAGCTTGACGGATTTCAATTTTGTTAGTTCCTTTTGCTACCTCGAAAGTGTATTTGTTGTCTTCAGCCATTGCCTTCATACTTTTTTCAGTAATGATTGGGCGGATAATTACGTCTCTATAGTCTTTCATTATGCTAAAGCCTCCTCTACTTCTTTGATAGCAGCAACAGTCATAACGATTTGATTAGCATTTACTAAATCATATACATTGATGCTTTTGCTTGTTGCAAATCCAACACCTGGAATATTACGTCCAGATAAGATTGCGTTTACAGCATCTTCTTCTTCACCAACTACAAATAAAGTTTTCTTTGGAGCTTTAATTGCAGCTAAGATTGAAGCAAATGTTTTTGTTTTTGGTTCAGCGATTTCGAATTTATCTAATACACTGAATGAAGTTTCAGCAACTTTTTCGCTTAAAGCAGATCTTAAAGCTAAACGACGAACTTTCTTATTAATACGGTAAGAGTAATCGCGTTGAGTTGCTCCGAATACTGTACCACCACCTACGAATTGAGCGGCACGAGTAGAACCTTGACGAGCACGTCCAGTTCCTTTTTGACGGTATGGTTTACGTCCACCACCAGAAACTTCGCTACGTCCTTTTGTAGCGCTTGTTCCTTGACGTCTACCTGCCATTTGCATTTTTAATGCATCATATAAAGCTTGTTGGTTTGGTTCAATACCAAATACTGCATCGTTCAATTCGATTGAACTTACAACTTGCCCTGATTGGTTAATAACGTCGATCATTGCCATTATTCTTGAACCTCCTTGCTAGCACTGTAATCTACTAAAGTAACAGGTGCTTTATTTCCTTTTGATGTTTTAGCTGTACGGATCATAACACATCCTTTTTTAGGTCCAGGAACATTTCCTTTTACTAAAATGTAGTTATTTTCTCTATCAACTTTGATAACTGTTAAGTTTTGGTTAGTTGTTGTATAACCACCTTCTTGACCAGCCATGATAGTTCCCTTCATAATACGTCCTTGACGTGAAGTAATACCGTTTGTAGCTAATGAACCAATGTGACGAATGTTTTTAGAACCACCGTGTGATTTAGGTCCTTGGTGAGCATTGTTACGAACGATTGTACCGTTGTAACCTTTACCTTTGCTTGTTCCAATTACGTCAACTTGTTCACCTGATTCGAAAATGTCAACAGCAACTAAGTCACCTACGTTAACATCTAATTCACAGTTACGAACTTCTTTAATAAAGCGTTTTGGACTTGTATTAGCTTTTTTACAGTGTCCGATGTTTGCTTTAGTTGTACGTTTTTCTTTGATTTCTTCAAATCCTAACTGAATTGCTTCATATCCATCTGTTTCAGTTGTTTTCTTTTGTAAAACAACATTTGGAGTTGCTTCAATTACAGTTACAGGAATTAATACACCATCTTCAGTGAAGACTTGTGTCATTCCTAATTTTCTTCCTAATAGTCCTTTCATCTTTAGACACCTCCATTAAAGTTTAATTTCGATATCTACACCACTTGGAAGTTCAAGTCTTTGTAAAGAATCGATTGTTTCCTTAGTTGGTGCTACAATCTCAATTAAACGTTTATGTGTACGAATTTCGAATTGTTCACGTGAATCTTTATCTTTGTGAACAGCTCTCAAAATTGTAACAACTTGTTTTTCTGTTGGTAGAGGAACTGGTCCAACTACTTTCTTAGCTCCGTGTTTTGTCGCAGCTTCGACAATTTTTTTAGCACTATCATCTAAGATGCGGTGCTCATACGCTTTTAAGCGAATTCTCATAGTGTTTTTTGCCATGTGTAACTCCTTTCGTTTATTCTAGATAAACATGCTCTACGCGAATTACCTGACGCCACCCATGACAACGTATTTCAGTGGGTCAGCAACCTCGCGTTTCCTCGCAATGCCCATGTATTTTAACATAAAGAAAAGGGGTATGCAACCCCTTTTTTTAGTAATTTTCTAAAAGTTTTTTGAACTGTTTTCTGACCGTTACAAAGTAGTTTACAATCATAATAATCATTGAAATATCGACAAATCCAGGCAATATAACCTTCAATAAAACACAGAAAATAGCTGATGTTAAATCCATTGTTAAAAACCAATTATCATCAGTGTATAGACGATAAATACGATAACGTATAATATAATTACGAAGTAATGTAACAATACAGAATACACCAATTACCGCATCAATAATGAAGTTCACAACAAATGTTTGAGTAAGTAAATTCTTCACAAACATTAAAGCAATCGCAAAAGAAAAAGCACTTAGGATAGATGCGATATTCATTTTATCATAATCATCTTTTTTCAATTGATCTTTATACTTCTTATAAGAACTTGTTTTTTCCCAACTACGTAATTCCTTTGAAATATCACGATCTACATTTAACTCATCAGCATGTGTCAAATAATAACATGATAAAAAGTATTTACGGATTTTAGGCCATTCTTTTTTATCCAAAGCATCCATAACCTGTTTAATATCATGATCATGACCTTCGACTGGTTTTAGACTCGTTGAAACAAAAGAATACTTTGATAAATCAGTCATTTAAAGTAAACCCTTCTGCTTCTTCAATTTCAACATTACAATTAAAGAATGTTTCTAATGCTTCAATTGCATAAACTGTATCTTTGATACCAGCTGTTTCATAAGAAGAGTGCATTGCCAATTGTGGAAGACCAATATCAACGGCATGCATACTTACTTGCGTATTTGATAAGTTACCTAAAGTAGATCCTCCTACCATGTCTGAACGATTCGCAAAATATTGAACTGGAACATTAGCTTTATTACAAATAGCTGTAAATACAGCACGGCTGAATGCATCAGTTGTATATTTTTGGTTGGCACTTTCTTTAATAACGATTCCTTTATTCATATAGTTACGATTAACGGCATCACTCTTTTCAGGATGATTTGGATGTAAAGCATGTGCATTGTCACAACTTACTAAGAATGATTTCGCAATAGCTTGATAGAATTCATCTTCTGTTTTATTTAATCCAGTATGAATACGACGTAATACATCATATAAGAAAGTAGACATTGCACCTTGTTTTGTATTTGAACCAACTTCTTCATTATCGAAGCAACAATAAACATTAATTGCATGTTCATTATTCGCATTAATAAATGCTTTTAAAGAAGTAAATGCGCATTGTAAATCATCTAGTTTTGGAGTTGAAATAAATTCATCTTTATATCCCCAAATCACTGGTTGACAACGATTTACTAAGAATAAATCTTTTCCTAAAATTTGACTAACTTCTACACCCAATTCTTCGGCAACCATTTTGTCAAAATCACCTTTTTTCAATTCTCCACATGAGAACATAGGACATAAATCAATTTGACGATTGTAGCTATATCCATTATTGATTTCTCTATTAAAGTGAATGGCAACATTAGGAATCATTAAAATATCTTTATCAATATATAATAATCGATTTTCTACTTTGTTTCCATTTTGAACAAGGACACGACCAGCAACTGTTAAAGGACGATCAAACCAAGTTGAATCAATCATTCCTCCATAAGCTTCAACATCTAATCTTAAATATTCATTTGGTCCTTCTAATTCAGGTACACTTTTAATTTTATATGTAGGAGAATCTCCGTGTGAAGCAGCTAATTGGAAATGATAATCATCTAATGTATCACCAATTTTAAAAGCAATAACACTCGAATGATTTCTTGTTGTATAGTAACAACCACCTTTATTGATATTCCATTGTTTTCCTTCAGGTAAATAAGTAAAACCTGCTTCTTGTAAATATTCACTCACTGTTGATACAGTGTGAAACATACTTGGACTGTTTTGGATAAAACTAAATAATTCATTTGAAATTTCAATAGTATTCATAATTAATCTTTTTGATATAAAATCGTTTATACCAATTTTCCTTTCTATTCATCAATATTATAGTATTGTCAAAAAAAATTACCACATAATAATAAAGAAACCAGTGACTGGTTTCTTTACTTTAATTATTTACTTGCTTCTAATTCTTTTTTATCTTGTACTTTACGGATTTCAGGTAAGATTAATCCTAATAATGTTAATGCGATTGGTGTTACAACGTTTAATAACATTGTGAATACATCATCAGAATACATACCTAAGATACAACATGCAGCTGTAACGAAGAAGCACCATCCACCAAAGAATAATGCGATTTTATTTGATTTAACAAATTTATAATCACGTGGGAATTTTTCTGATGCCTTACGTAACATCAAGTAAGCAAAGAATACCCATAAATAACGAAGAGGCATACATACTGAGTTCAATTTATTTAATTGAGCGATAACAGCATCTCCTCCAGGTACTAACATTTGAATTAAGATAATTGCTCCTGATAATACAGCAACCATTTTAATACCATTTACATAAGCACCTTTGTCGTTTTGTTTTAATAAAGCTTTTGGAAGATAGCAGTTGATGTTTTGATCATCTAATAACATACGTAATGGAGCATCGATACTTACTACTAATGTAGAGAATTGACCGATAGCATTACAAGCAGCATAAACTACTACGAAGAAGTTTCCTACATGGTAGTATTCACCAACTTTTTGGAATGCCCAGTATGCACCATTTGATACATATAAGTTGAATGATTCAGCTGATTCATTGATAATAGCTGGATCATACATCATACCCATAGCAATTGTTCCTAAAATAGCACAAACCATAACCATGATAGCTACTAAGATCATTCCTTTAGGGAATCCTTTAGAAGCATTTTCAACTTTATTTACATATGGAGAGATTTTTTCACATCCACCAACAGCAAATACTAAAATTGATAATGATGTAAAGTAATTTGTGTTAAATTGTGGAATTAAAGCTTCTTTAGTGATTTCCATTGAAACGAAACCAGCATTTGGATTAATTACTGGAGCAGCAAACATCATTACGATGAATAAGATACTCATAACAAACATACTTGAACCAGCGATTGTAGCTAATTTCTTTAATGGGTTTAAACCACGGCTTGCTACCCAGCAGAAGAACAATAAACAAATGAATGTTACAATTTGAATTCCTTTAACTGGGAATGAAGAATAAGTTTCTGCGTTTTGGAAAATCATCCAACTTAACGCTTTTAAACCACCTGTACTTTTACTTGCGATATAAGTAATATGTACTGCAAAATAAGTCCATCCAGCATAATAAGCAACTTTCTTACCAGCTGTTTCGGCTACCCAAGAAGTAACTCCTCCACCTGAATCTTTAAATGCTGAACCCATTTCTCCAACCATTAAAGCATATGGTACAAAATATAATGCAAACATTAAGATCCATGAGAAAATAACTTGAATACCATTGAAGTATACGAACCCATTTACTACGTTACCAAAACCCCAAAGAGTTGAGAAACACATAAATGAAAGGACGTACCATTTAATTTTCTTTTGAGAATTATCCATTATATATTCTCCTTTCTCACGACGATAATAATCACATAAATTTGCGTTTTTGTCAATTAGTTGTTGCATAATAGTCAAATATTTATCATATGTGAACAAAATAAAAAAGCATGTATAAAAAATACATACTTTATTCAAATTCTTTGCACCTATTTGCAAAATCATTCATAAACTTTAACGCCACATCTGATAGATCTTTTCGATAAGAAATACCAATTGGAATACGAACAGAAGGATCCAATGACTTAACTACTAATGAATCATTTCCTAATAATGAAGATGTTTTTAAATTGATTGTAATTCCTAAACCCGATTCAACAACAGAATACGTTGCATATTCATCGGATGTCATGATTTGAATATTGGGTTCAATGTCATAATTTTTAAAAATACGACTATAATCTGTTTCTTCATTAAAGAAAGGAAAAACACAACTTTCAGAAGCAAACACAGATAACGGAATCGAATTCATTTTAGCTAATGGACTTTGTGCAGGCACCCAAGCAACAGCCTCATCTTGCCATAATTCTTCCCATAAAAAAGAGCCATCACGTTTTGATATTATCGCAAAATGTAATTCTTTATTTTCAACCATTTTAGCTAACTTACTACTTGTTCCATATATTAAATCCACATCTATATTTTCATGCATAGATTTATAAACCATTAAAGATTGAGTAAGCCATGAATAAATTCTTAAATGCGCAACTCCTATTCGAATTTTTACCGGAATATTTTCTTGTTGTGATGCTTTTGACATAATATTATCGCCTACTCTCACAAATTCTTTAATATCCTGAATTAATTGCTTGCATTCATAACTTGGAACAACACCTTCTTTTGTTCTTTCCAATAATGAAACACCTAATTCTTTTTCGATACTAGAAATGATACGGCTAATACCGGAAATTGAATATCCAAATTGATTAGCTGTTGCACTTAAGCTTCCATTTTCAATGGTTTTAAGTAATATTTTATATTTTTCGAGTTCCATACTACACCTCTGAAAACATTTACATTATTATTTTCATATGTTTTTCATTATATAGAAAAAATGTGAAAATATCTATAACAAATAAAAAAAACTGCTCATAGAGCAGTTTATATTGTAGATTAAGTTTAAATTATCCTACGATTTCAGTTACAGTTCCTGAACCAACTGTGTGTCCACCTTCACGGATAGAGAACTTAGTTCCGTTTTCCAATGCGATTGGAGCAATTAATTCAACGTTGATTTCTACGTTGTCACCAGGCATTACGATATCAGTTCCTTCTGGTAAAGTAATAACACCAGTTACGTCAGTTGTACGGAAATAGAATTGAGGACGGTAGTTAGAAGCGAATGGTGTATGACGTCCACCTTCTTCTTTAGTTAATACGTAAACTTGTCCTTTGAATTTTGTGTGTGGAGTAACTGAACCAGGTTTAGCTAATACTTGTCCACGTACGATTTCGTTACGAGCAACACCACGTAATAAAGCACCGATGTTATCTCCAGCTTGAGCTACGTCTAATTGTTTGTGGAACATTTCTAATCCTGTTAATACAGTTTTACGAGTATCTTTGATACCAACGATTTCAACTTCGTCGTTTAAGTGAGCTTCACCACGTTCAACACGTCCTGTAGCTACTGTACCACGTCCAGAAATTGTCATAACGTCTTCAACAGCCATTAAGAATGGTTTGTCAACATCACGTTCTGGATCTGGAATCCAAGAATCAACAGCATCCATTAATTCTTCGATAGCACCAACATATTTAGGGTCACCTTCTAATGCTTTTAAAGCTGATCCACGGATGATTGGAGTATCATCACCTGGGAATCCGTATTCATTTAATAATTCACGAACTTCCATTTCTACTAAGTCAACTAATTCTTCATCATCAACCATGTCACATTTGTTTAAGAATACAACGATTGATTTAACACCTACTTGACGAGCTAATAAGATGTGTTCACGAGTTTGTGGCATAGGACCATCTGAAGCAGCAACTACTAAGATTGCTCCGTCCATTTGAGCTGCACCAGTGATCATGTTTTTGATGTAGTCAGCGTGACCTGGACAGTCTACGTGAGCGTAGTGACGTTTTTCTGTTTGGTATTCAACGTGTGCAGTGTTGATTGTGATTCCACGTTCTTTTTCTTCTGGAGCACCATCGATTTGGTCGTAAGCTTGAGCTTGAGCCATACCTTTTTTAGCTAATACGTTAGTAATAGCTGCAGTTAAAGTTGTTTTACCGTGGTCAACGTGACCGATAGTTCCAATATTAACATGGACTTTACTTCTGTCAAATTTTTCTTTAGCCATTTTAAATTTTCCTCCTAAAATTTGATTCTTACATACAGATTCATTTTAATTTAATCCGCTGTCTTTTTCAACTAGTTTTCTTTAGAATTTTCTTTAATGATTTTTTCAGCTATGCTCTTAGGTACTTCTGCATAGTGATCAAATTTCATTGAGTAAGTTCCACGACCTTGAGTGAAACTTCTTAAGTCAGTAACGTATCCAAACATTTCTGATAATGGAATCATTGCACGTACAATAATTGCATTTCCACGTTCTTCTTGATCAGTAATTTGACCACGACGGCTTGAAACGTCACCCATTACAGATCCTAAGTATTCACTTGGTGCTGTAACTTCTACTAACATGATTGGTTCTAAGATAACTGGTTTACATTTTTTAGCAGCTTCACGTAATGCGAAACTAGCAGCAATTTTGTAAGCCATTTCACTTGAATCGACATCATGATAAGATCCATCAAATAAAGTAGCTTTGATGTCGATAACTGGATATCCAGCAAGCATACCATTTTCTAATGCATCTTCTAAACCTTCAGCAGTTGGTTTAATGTATTCACGAGGAACAGATCCACCAACGATTGCATCAACGAATTCAAATCCTTTACCTTCATTTGGTTCAAATTTGATCCAAACGTGACCATATTGTCCACGACCACCTGATTGACGAACGTATTTACCTTCACATTCAGCAGCTTGACGGATTGTTTCACGGTAAGCAACTTGTGGTTGACCAACATTGGCTTCAACTTTAAATTCACGACGTAAACGGTCTACGATGATGTCTAAGTGTAATTCACCTACACCGGCAATGATTGTTTGTCCAGTTTCTTCATTTGTATATGTTTTGAAAGTAGGGTCTTCTTCAGCTAATTTAGCAAGAGCCAATCCCATTTTGTCTTGGTCAGCTTTTGTTTTAGGTTCCAAAGACAATTCAATAACTGGTTCAGGGAATTCCATTGATTCAAGAATAATTGGAGCATCTTCAGCACATAATGTATCTCCTGTAGTTGTATTTTTCAATCCAACAGCAGCAGCGATGTCTCCGGCATATACTTTATCAATTTCTTTACGAGCGTTAGCGTGCATTTGAACGATACGCCCGAAACGTTCTCTCTTATTCTTTGTTGAGTTTAATACATAGCTTCCTGATTCAGCAGTTCCTGAATAAACACGGAAGAATGATAACTTACCAACAAATGGGTCAGTCATAATTTTGAATGCTAAAGCAGAGAAAGGTTCTTCATCACTTGGATGTCTAGCTACTTCTTCTCCATCAGGAAGAGTTCCCTTAATTGAAGGTACATCTAATGGTGATGGTAAGTAATCAACAACTGCATCCAATACTAATTGAACACCTTTGTTTTTGTATGCAGATCCACATAATACTGGGAAGAAATCACCTGTACATACAGCAATACGTAATACACGTTTAATTTCTTCGATTGATGGTTCTTCACCTTCAAGTACCATCATCATGAAATCTTCATCATAATCTGCTAAGTATTCTAATAATTTCATACGGTATTCTTCCACAAGATCATTCATATCTTCTGGAACAGGTCCCGTAGTAATATTACGTCCATAATCTCCACTGAAGTAGTATGTTTTTCTTTCGATGATATCAATGATAGCTTCGAAATCTGATTCTGCTCCAATAGGTAATTGAATAGGGCAAGATTTTGCTCCTAAACGATCGATAATTGTATTACATGACATAATGAAGTCAGCCCCTGTAGCATCCATTTTGTTTACGAATACGATACGAGGAACTCCATAAGTTGTTGCTTGACGCCAAACAGTTTCTGTTTGAGGTTCAACACCAGCTTTAGCATCTAATACAGTTACGGCACCATCTAATACACGTAAAGAACGTTCAACTTCTACTGTGAAGTCTACGTGACCTGGTGTATCGATGATATTGATACGGCATTCATCACCAGTACCATCTAATTTTTTCCAATGGCAAGTAGTGGCAGCTGAAGTGATTGTGATACCACGTTCTTGTTCTTGTGCCATCCAGTCCATTGTACTAGCACCATCATGTGTTTCACCAATTTTGTGGTTAACACCTGAGTAATAAAGGATACGTTCTGTTGTTGTAGTTTTACCAGCATCGATGTGAGCCATGATACCAATATTACGAGTATTTTTTAAGCTATATTCTCTAGGCATACAACAAATCTCCCTTCCTACCAGCGATAGTGAGCAAATGCTTTATTTGCTTCAGCCATTCTGTGAGTGTCGTCACGTTTTTTAACACTAGCTCCTGTACCATTTGAAGCATCGATGATTTCAGCAGCTAATCTTTGTTCCATAGTTTTTTCATTTCTTAAACGTGCATAGTTAACGATCCAACGTAACCCTAAAGTTAAACGACGTTCATCACTAACTTCAACTGGTACTTGGTAGTTAGCACCACCTACACGTCTTACTTTTAATTCCAATTGAGGCATAACATTTTCTAATGCTTGTTCAAATACCTCCATGGCTGGTTTTCCAGTTTTAACTTCTACGATATCAAACGCATTGTATAAAATAGTCTGTGCAACCCCTTTTTTACCATCAATCATGATTTTGTTGATTAAACGAGTAACCAATTTAGAGTTATACATAGGATCGACTAATACATCACGTTTGGCAATGTGTCCTTTTCTAGGCATTTAATTTCCTCCTTTCACGATTGATCTATTTTTTAGGTTTTTTAGTTCCATATAAAGAACGAGATTGTTTACGGTCATTTACACCAGCACAGTCAAGTGTACCACGTACGATATGGTAACGAACCCCTGGTAAGTCTTTAACACGTCCACCACGAATTAGAACAACTGAGTGTTCTTGTAAGTTGTGTCCGATTCCTGGAATGTAAGCTGTAACTTCCATACCATTACTTAAACGAACACGCGCATATTTACGAAGCGCTGAGTTTGGTTTCTTAGGTGTCATTGTTCCAACACGAGTACAAACTCCACGCTTTTGAGGTGAAGATAAGTTTGTTGGTTTAGACTTTAATGAGTTGTAACCACGATTCAAAGCAGGTGACTTTGATACGTTTTGACCGGCCTTACGACCCTTACGAATCAATTGGTTGATTGTAGGCATAAGAACCCTCCTTTCAAAATTTCTTAACACACACTTCCGGGTGTGTCTTTTCATCCGATAAATAATAGGTTCTAAATCGAACCTTTTTTCGCATGCACTAATAATCTACACTTTTTATAAATTGTTGTCAATCTTTTTTACAATATTTTTTCTTTATACCTGTAATAAAATAAAGTATAATACAGAAGAAAGGACTAAATGATCATGAAACATAAAATTATATTTTTTGATATGGACGGTACCCTATACCAAACCGAAAACGATATTATTTTAGACTCCAGTTTAGAAGCCATCCAAATGCTTAAAGACAAAGGATTTATTGTCTGTGCAGCTACTGGACGTCCATTAAATCAAATGAAACTCATTTTAGAAAAAGTCACTTTTGATTATTATGTATTAATCAATGGTGGATATATCTTAGACTCCGAATTAAATGAAATAGCATCATTCCCTATTGCTAAGCAATCTGTCAATGATCTTGTTTCTCTTTGTAAAGAAAACGAATTTGGCTTATTGTTTCATTTTGGAGATGCGTCCTATATTTATAACAATTTTTATCCAATGTATTATTTCTGTAAATACTGCAACGTACTTGATTCATTATTTTATGATGAAAGCCAGACTTTTCATAAACGCCATAACGCCTACGACGCTGTCGTCCTAACAAAAGATAAACATGCGATTGATGAATTCATGAAACAACATCCTGACTTACGCTCAGATTTAATCAATGTAAAAACAGATGGTTTCTGTTTTGATATCTTCAATAAAACGACTGACAAATCGCATGGAATTGAAATGATTCTTGAAAGAGAAAACTTAACTTGGAAAGATGCCATTTGTTTTGGGGATAGTACAAACGACATTGGCATGCTTAAAAAAGCAGATATCTCCGTTGCCATGGGAAGTGCTAATGAATATGTTCAAAGTTTTGCGACATTTGTGACAACTTCTACTTATGAACATGGAATATACAACGGCGTTAAAAAAATCCTCAATGAAGAGGATTAAAGATATAGAAATTCCTGTCCTATTTTCTCAGCTTCTTGAGGATCATGGGTTACATAGATTAGTGTAAATTGATATTTTTCTTGTAAGAAAATGATGACATCCATCATTTTCTTTTTTAAATTCGTGTCTAAATGACTTAATGGCTCATCCATTAAAATAACATCAGGTAATTGAATTAAAGCACGGACTAAAGCAATTCTTTGTCTTTGACCTCCAGATAAAGTTTTAGCTCTTTGATGTAAAAAATCTGTACAACACACATCTTCGCATAATTCATTCATACGCTTTTCCAATTCTTCATCCGAAATCTTTTCATTGATTCCAATTAAAATATTGTCATAGGCACTTAAATGGTCAAATAAATAATCTTGTTGAAATACATAAGATAAACGACATTGATTTTTTTCAATGCATCCATCATCAATAGATTCAAGACCAGCAATAACTTTCAATAAAGTTGTTTTTCCAATACCACTATTTCCCTCAACAACATACCGTTTATGATCAATAAATTCATAGTTTAAATGATCAAAAATGATTTTATCACCATATTTTTTAGAAACATTTATTAACTTAATCATGTATTTCACAATCCTCTTTTATATTATTTTTTTCTATGTTCTTTTTTAGTAAAGATAAAACATATTCGTATAAGACAGTAGAGCCCATTTTTGTTTTTTCTTGTCGTTTTAATATTTTTGATAAAGGAACATCATTCTTTTTCCACATGTGTCCATCATCATAATCATTTAACAATATTGGCAATAAATTATCCATAGCATGAGCAAACTTAGCTTCATCAGTCTCATTCTTTTCAAATTCTAACCATAAATTTTTAAAAAACAGCATTTGATCTTCTGGCAATAGAGAAAATAAATGCTCACAAGCTTTGTATTCACGCTCATGTGCAGTTTTTTGATTTTGTTCATCATATGCATATGTATCCCCAGCTTCTATTTCTACAACATCATGGATTAATAACATTGCGATTGTTTTAGATACATCTATTTTTTCATTGGCATATTCACTTAAAACAAGACAAGCCAAAGCAATATGCCATGCATGTTCCGCATCATTTTCCATATGTCCATCCGTACATCGTGTTTGACGCCTAATTGTTTTTTCTTTATCCATCTCTAATATAAAAGAAAGTTGTTGTTCTAATCGAGTCATATTGCTCTCCTTCAAAAAAAGATTTTCAGACCTGAAAATCCGAAAATCTTTTTATTTCTTTTTCTTTTTCTTTGATTTTTTCTGTTTCTTGCTTCCAGAATGTTTACTCATTCCTTGCATTCCACCACCACGTTGCATATTTTGTAATGCATTCATGTTTGGCATACCATTTTTCATTAATTTAGACATTGTTTGCATTTGTTCCAATTGTCCAATTAACTTATTAACATCCATAACTTTTACACCCGCACCTTTAGCAATACGATTTTTACGACTTGCCTTTAAGCAACTAGGGTTTTCTCTTTCATATGGAGTCATAGATTGAATAATAGCACGTGATTTTCTTAAATTTTGGTTCATGACTTCATCATCAACATTACGAGCCATTTTCCCAAGACCTGGAATCATATTTAACATTTTTTGCATAGATCCCATTTTTCCAATTTCATCGTATTGGCTAAGTAAATCATTAAAATCAAATTTACCTTCCATCAAATTACGAGCTGTTTTCTTTTGAACTTCCATGTCCAACTTATCTTCAGCTTGTTCAACGAGTGAAATAACATCACCCATTCCTAAAATACGATTAGCCATTCGATCAGGGTGGAACGCTTCTAAATCATCAACTTTTTCACCGTTAGATACGAATAAAACCGGAACATTTGTGATAGAACGTACGGATAAAAGACCACCACCACGAGCATCTCCATCCATCTTAGTAACGATTAAGCCAGTAATAGATAATTTTTCATTAAATTCTTTTGCGACCGTAACAATATCTTGCCCTGTCATTGCATCAACTGTTAATAAGATATCATCTGGTTGAACATATGACTTCATGTCTTTCAATTCATTCATCAAGTCTTCATCAATATGTAAACGACCAGCTGTATCAAAAATCACTAAATCTTTTTGGCGATCTCTAGCATATGCCATTGCCTTTTTAGCTGTTTCTAAAGCGCTGACTTCCGTTCCTAAGCTAAAAACTTCAATGTCAATATCATGTCCTAATGTTTTTAATTGTTCAATAGCAGCAGGACGAATAACGTCACAAGCAACCAATAAAACACGTTTTGCTAATTTTTCTTTGCAATATTTTGCAATTTTTGCTGATGCAGTTGTTTTACCAGTACCTTGTAAACCAACCATCATAACAGTTGTAATACCAGTCTTCTTAAAATTAATATGAGCGTCTTCTTGTCCTAATAATTCTTGAAGTTCATCACGTACAACTTTAACAACCATTTGTCCAGGATTCAAAGAATCCATAACTTCCTGACCCATGGCTTTTTCTTTTACATTTTCAATAAAATTCTTAACAACTGTATAATTAACATCCGCTTCTAATAATGACATACGAACTTCTTTCAGCATGTCATTCATATTTTTTTCTGTTAATTTACCTTGTCCAGATATATTTTTAAACGCTTTTGATAAGCGATCACTTAACGATTCAAATGCCATAATTTCACCTCTTGTCTAGTTTATCGAATTTTAAATAAAATTACAATGAAATACTATTCAACAAACAATTTGTTTAACACTTTTTTTAATATAAAATCAAAAATAAAAACAATAATTAAAATCCATAGTGTATAAGCCATCACTTTATTTAATTCAAAATTAACACGATAAAATTGAATTTGTCTTCCTAATCCAATTTGAACAGAAGATAAAATTTCAGCCATTATTCCTACTTTAAACCCAAGTGAACTACACGAAAGTAAAGACGAATAGATGCTCGGTTTAAGTAATGGTAAATAAACTTTTTTTACTAAATAAATAAATGGCTTATGATATATAAATAAAACATCATGCCAGGTTTGTTGTATATCAAGTAATGCGTGATACATATTTTCAAATACAATAGGAAACAACAACAAGAATGATACTAAAAATACAGAAACTTCCCGTGAAACCCAAAACAACAACAAAATAATAATCGTAACATTGGGTAAACTACGAATAATTAAAGTAAACTTTGATAAAATGTCTGCAATTGATGGAAAACGTATTGATGCAAAGGCACATATACATCCGAATAAAAACGAAATAAACAAACTTATTAGTACACGAATAAGAGAATAAAACGTTGATATGTAAAATGTTTTTTGTTGAAATAATAGAAAAAATTCTTTTAAAACATTAATTGGACTTGGCAATATATACGGATTATTAATGTAAAGCGCAGCAAACATCCAAATAAAGAATACAAACAACAAAAAAAGAATCCATGAACTACTTTTTTTCATGATTTGTAACCTCTGTTTAAACCAATCAACTTATTTTGTAAAAAAGAATCTTGTGAATCTTGTTGCTCAATAAACAAAGTTAAATAATGAATGGCAGATGTTCTATCATTAAAATATTCAAAGTGGAGATAATAAAAATAATTTTTATGTTCCATCAAATCAAATTCTGTCATGAATCGGTCAATGTAAGCTAATGAATCAAATTCAGATATTTCATAAGCAATACTAAATAAATTGTCATCATCTAATGCACGAATAAAATAATCATAAGCATCATCAAATAATGATAACTGTTTAAAACAATAAGCACATTGAAAATAGATTTTTTTATCGTCATGTTCCATTAAATAATCTTCAAAGGCATCGATTGCTTGTTTATATTCATCTAATTTTAAATGACAATATCCTTTTATCTGTATCATTCGATCTAAATTAGAATCAGGTTGAGTAAAATCCACATAGTCTAAATAATTGAGAGCATCCTGGTAACGAGATAAATAAACACAGGCATCGCTAAGACGTTCATAAACGAACACGTTATTTAATTCTTCTTTAACTGGATCTAATAAAGTAATAACTTCTTCATAATTGCCATTCATAAATAAACAATCCGATTGTGAAAGATAATAAAAGTCATCTTTCCCATAGTTATTTTGATATGAACTAACAAATTCAATTGCCTGATT
>NZ_JBJEEX010000120.1:0-26695 GCF_051873495.1 Floccifex sp. | reverse complement strand
AAAAGAGGATATAACTCTTTTCAAGTGACAAATCACTTAACTGTTATATCCTCTTCTTTTCTTTTATGATAGAATGAAAGCGGAGAAGAGAATATGAAAAAAAGAAAAGTAAATTATACTCGTATCGCATTATTGACTATTTGTGGTTTATTATCTGTTGTATTAGTGGTTTGTCTAGGCGCCATTGGCATTCGAACAATTCAAAAAGGTAAAAATGAAAAGGAAACTATCATAAAAGAAGAACAACCCAAAGAAAAAACATCTTCTTTTACTTTTATGGGTGTAGGGGATAATTTAATTCATGGTGCTGTGTATTATTGGCAAATGCAAGCGCAACAAGGATATAATTTTGATAGTATTTATGAATTAACGAATCCGTATGTGCAACAAGCTGATTTAGCTTATATTAATCAAGAAGTTATTTGTAATGGAGAAGACTATGGATTGAGTTCTTATCCTGTTTTTAATGCTCCTAGAGAAATATTAGATAGTGTAGCAAAAGCTGGTTTTAATTGGTTGTCAACAAGTTCAAATCATAGTTTGGATACAGGTGCCAATGGTTTAATAGATGAAATGAATTATCTTGATGAAACTTATCCAGACATTGTTTATACAGGAACGCATACAAGCCAAGAACAAAGAGATAAATATACGGTAATTGAATTAAATGGTATTAAAGTAGGTTTATTAGGATATACATATGGAATGAATGGCTTTGAAAAACCAAGTGATATGCCATGGTTAATTGATGTCATTGATGAAGATTTAATTCGTAGTGACATGGAAGCCATTAGTAAAATCAGTGATGTTCAAATTGTGGCAATGCATTGGGGAACAGAGTATGTGACTACAACAACAGAAGAACAAGATTACTATGCCAAGGTATTAAATGAATGTGGTGCAGAAGTTGTCATTGGAACGCATCCTCATGTGATTGAACCATGTGAAATTTATCATGGAGAAAATCAAGATACTTTAATTTATTATTCGCTTGGAAACTTTTTAAGTGCTCAAGATACAATGGAAGGAATGGTTGGAGGAATGGCTCAATTCACTTTAAACTATGATTTCAATTCGAAACAAACAACATTTAGTGATGTTAAGTTTATTCCAACGATAACGTATTTTGATTCACAGTTTACAGAGTTTAGAACAACGACAATCCATGAATATACAGATCAAATGGCACAGAATCACTATGTATCGGGTACAACAAAAGAAAATGTAGTGAACTATGTTAAAGAGGTGCTAGGAAATCCAGAGGGAATAGAGGTTATATTGGAATGAAAAATCAAATTAATGTAGCAGAAAATCGTAAGGCAAGACATGAATATGAATTGTTTGATCGATATGAAGCTGGTTTAGAATTAAAGGGAACAGAAATTAAGAGTATTAGACGTGGAAAAGTACAGTTAAAAGATAGTTTTGTGAGCTTTTCTAATGGACAGGCTTATATTAAAGAAATGCATATTTCTCCATATGAATTTGGGAATCGCTTTAATCACGATGAAGTAAGAGATCGTAAATTATTACTTCATAAAAATGAAATTAATAAGCTATATCAAGCAACGCGTATTAAAGGATATACTGTAGTTCCAGTTCGTATTTATATTAATCATGGACTTGCCAAGATTGAAATAGCTCTTGCCAAGGGTAAAAATCTTCATGATAAACGAGAATCACAAAAGGAAAAAGATGCTCAAAGAGAAATCCAAAAAGCCTTGAAAAATAATTATTAGTGTAGTAATATATAATATCCAAATGGGGATGTTCAGGCATTCGATAAATAAATGTTTGGATTCAACTACAGCCGTGAAGGAACACGTAAAAACCAACTTAAATTTAAACGCAAAAACGAAATTAGCTAATGTATTTGGTGGATTCAACCAAAGCATGGCTTTCGCTGCTTAATTAATAGTCGAAACAGACTTGCAGCCCCTTTTAAGAATTTCGCTTTCTTATTCTTAAATGTGAGTTAAGGCAAAGAAGATAAGTTGAACCTTAGACCAGAGGGAATACCGACAATTAAACGGTCAATTTGAATGATCACTTTTTGTTCATCTAGCCATTCAAATTATAAGATGAAATAAGCTGTAAACGTTGTCTCGTGGGACTTTGTTTAGACAGGAGTTCGATTCTCCTCATCTCCACCAGGGTATATACAAGTGTCGGTACTAAGGTATCGGCATTTTTTATATTAGGGTTATCAGTAAAAATAATCTATAATATAACTATACAAATTGTTTCTATAATAATTATTTTATTGTCTTCAAAAGGATTAGCGCATGGTTATATCTATTCTTACTTAATTATTGAATATTGTTCTTATAAAGGATAAATATCGAAAAATAATTGAAAAAAGGATTTATGCGTGCTAAATAAATCTTCATATATTCTTTTATTTTTATTGATTTGGTAATATTTAAAGCGCAAAAAAACATCGCCGAAGCGATGCTTTAGAACTAATTATATGTAAACTTTACTTAAATAAATTTGAAAGTTTCTGCCAAAAAGTTAATTCTTCTTCAACTACAGGTTCCGTGTCAACTTCTTCAGGAATTTCAATCTCTCCCGTTTGAATCACAAATTGTACAGATTTAACATTTTTATTTTTTTCGGAAACGAAAGATGAAGTAGATACATCTTTTCCAGTTGCCGAAGAAATCATAGAATCAATTTCATTGTTCACTTCTGTTTCACTACCACTTGCCTCAGGCACAAATTTGTTTGTTCCATTCTTTAATGTAGTGGTACCATCAAAGAGTTCTTTTACACCATCATTTAAATCACCTACGGAAGTTTTTAAGGTACCAACATTCTCATATAAACTATCCATATTTAATTTTAAAGAATTTGCACCATTTGCGGCGTTACTTACTGCAGAAGTATATTGCTTTAGTCCATCATAAAATAGACTAAAATTGTCAAGTTGACCTTTTAATTCCGCAACACTTGCAGCAGCAGAACTACTAGCACTGACAGCGGCGGTAATTTGATCAGTTACACTTTCTGATTTCATCATTTGTTCAATATAAGCCGATTTAATTTGTTCTTTTTGATCATTTGTTAAAGATTGAAGAGCACCCGCTTTAATTTGAGCCTTTTGATCATCAGTCAGATTAGAAGCAGCAGAAACAATGATTTGTTGTTTTTGTTCATCTGTCATATTCGCAACCGCTTGTGAGACTAATGCTTGTCCATCACTTGTCTGTAAGTAAGCAAGAGCTTGTTCTTGTGAATATCCATTTGCGATAAGTTGATCTAGAACAGCTTGCGCGCTAACTTGAGCATACAATGTATTTGCTTGTGATTGCATATAAGAAATATAAATGGCATCTATATTTTGTTCTATATATCCGGTATAGATTTCATTAGTACTTGCATTTACTTGCGCTGTTACTTCGGCAAGTGCTTTGTTATAGGCTATATTATAAACGCTATCGGCATCCATAGTTTTCATAAGATTACTTAAAACAGTTGCATAGTTTTCAGGAGTAAGAGTTACAGTCTGTAAGTTATTCTTTGATAATTCGGTATTTAATACTTTTTCAGATGCAGAGCATAGTCCAGAGAAAGCACTATAAGCTCCATTAAGTAGCTCACTATTCTTTTTTGTGATTTCTGAAAGACCGTTTGATAAATCCGTGACGCCATTGTTTAGTTCGCCAACGCCTGTATATAATTCACCAACTTTTTCATTCAAAGTATTTGTGCCATCATATAATGCTTTGGCACCATCGTTTAATTCGTTTGCTCCATCATCAAGGTCACTGACAGCACCGATGATTTCGTTGATTTTATCTTGAATTTCGGAATCATCAATATCAATGGCAAGATTTAAGCGAACACCGTTAATGGCAATTTTACTCATTTCAAAGTTTGTAACATCGGCATTAATTTCAACATTTGCACCTTCATTTGGCAAAATCGTATACGTAACTTGTTTATCACTACCAACATCAGCTATTGTTGCCCCATCAGCTACGATATTATTACACTTCTTTGTGTCAAATGTAAAAGAAGTCTGTAATGCATATCCTTCAAAGAAATTACCAGTACATTTTTTATTTTCGGTAATTTTCATTTTGATTTTTAAAGCCCCACTTTTACCAGCCAATTCAGAGGCAGAATATTCCTTTCCATCGATAAAATAACGAATGGAAATGTTCCAAGGCATGACATTGCTTTTAAGTTTTCCTTCATAATAAAGTCTTCCAGCATCGGCATCAATCGTTACTGTATCATGTGAATAATCAATTTTATCGGTTGTGGTCATATTTCGTAAAGTTTCATATCTACCATAATCAATTATTTGACCATCTGAATCAAGATCAAAAATATTGACTACATTTATTTCTTTTACTGAACCATCATCATTCAAATTGATATATACAACCTCTTCTTTAGGAGTATTTTCACTTGATGCAAATGCAGAAAAAGAGAAAATACCTACTACTAATAATGCTGCAAGGAGCATTGATACGATTTTTTTTGTGTTTTTCATTATGCTTCATCCTTTCTATTTAATCTTTTCTTATGCATAACAAGTCCATCAAATAAATACAAAAGTCCTGGTAAAACGAATAAAACAATGGCTAATGAGAATAAGGCACCTCTACCAATGAATATACCTAGCTGTGCAAGCAATTGATTTGATGACATCCATCCAAGTAGAAATCCTACAACAGTTAGTACACTACCAGAGGTCATAATAGATACAAAGGTATCGGAAATAGTTTGTACAATTGCATCCTTTTTACCAAGTGTTTCACGGTTTTCTTTGTAACGGTCGGTCATAAGAATGGCATAGTCAACGGTTGCACCTAGTTGAATGGAGCTTATGATCAAATATGCCAAATAATATATTGGTGAACCCATAAAATATGGAACACTTAAATTCAACCAAATTGCGGTTTCAATACTTAGTACAAGAATGAACGGAACAAATAGTGATTTAAGAGATAACATTAGTACCGCAAATACTGCGCAAATAGAAACTGAATTAACAAGCACCATGTCAGCAGTAATTGTTTTCTTCAAATCATAGGTACTAACTCCTTCACCAGCAAGATAGTTTTCGCTTGGATAATATTTATCAGCTACATTTCGTATTTTCTCAACAAGAGCAAATGTTTCTTCGCCTTCATAGGGAACATCTACCGATAAGACCATACGACTATAATTATCACTTTCTAATAAAGATAATGTATCTTCATCTAAGTAAGCATATGGAACTTCAGCTCCTGCAACATCTACATAAGAAATAATGCTTGTGATTTGAGGTATTGTATGCAATTCGTCGGAAAGCTTGGTTTCCTTTGCCAAATTTCCTTTTGGGACAAGTAATACATAAGTATCACCTTTACCAAAAACATCTTCAATTGTGTCGGTATCTTTACCATATTGTGTATTAGCACCAAGTATTTCAGAAGAACCGTACAAATATTCATTCGCATTGGATCCAAGACAAGAAGGAATAATTAATATAGCAAAGATACAAACCATAGAAAGTGTTATTTTTTGTATTACTTTTCCTAATCCTTTAAATGACGATAGAAAAGAACGATGTCTTGTTTTATCAAGCAGTTTATATGTGTACAGAATTAATGATGGCATAAATATAAATACCGTTATTAGACTGATTGCCACGCCTTTTGCTAAGGCAAGACCAAGGTCGGCTCCTAAATTAAACTGCATCAAAACAAGGGCAAGGAAACCGATAACAGTGGTCAAACCACTTGATGCAATTGAGGATGTCGATTTACAAAGGGCATCCACCATTGCCTCTTTTTCATTTGAATTTGTTTTTCGGCATTCTTCAAAGCGACGCAATAAAAATACAGAATAGTCCAACGAAACTGCGAGTTGTAAAACACTTCCAGCGGCATTGGTAACAAATGAAATTTCACCAAATATAAGGTTACTTCCGTTATTTAGAATAATCGCCACACCAAGTCCTACAAGAACAATAATTGGTTCAAACCATGAATTAGTTGTCAATAATAGAACCAACAAAACAAACAGAACAGCGATAACGGTAATTTTCATGATTTCGGAAACTGTATTGGTTGTAACATCAGCTGTGGAAACAGCGCTACCTGTTAAAGCGTTTTTGTCACCGATAATGGAACGAATTTCGGCAACAGCTTCGATTCGTTTATTTTCCTCAAGTGTAAGTGTGAATAAAGCGGCATTGTTTTTGTAATAGCTTTCTACAGTAGCAGAATCCAATGTATCAAGAGGAACTGTGATATCTACAGTATCATCTAGCCAAGTGACTTCGCTTACACCATCAATAGCTTCTAGCTTGTCTTTGTATTCTAAAGCTTCGGGAATCGTAACATCCTTTATCATTACACGGGCATTGGGAATACCACCATCAAATTCTTCTTCCATAACATTAATGGATACAGTGGATTTTGTGTTTTCCGGAAGATAATCCGTTATGTCGTAATTAACACCAACCAGCCGACTACAAAATAAAGAAATCACAAACAAAGTTAAGAAAAGAGTCAGGATGAATTTCTTGTGGTTTAATATACTTTCATAAAATTTTTTCATTCAATGTTCTCCTCCTTTTAGTGTTTTATCTTCTGTTATAAAATGAATATCTTTCAAGAAAAAAACACTCATAATAAATCTTGGATAATACAATATATTTCAAGCATGGTTATGTTTTGATACATACAATTGGTATGATAGAAATAATTTTGTTCATAGATTCAACCCTTCTAAATTTAACTTCTCAATAGTTTAGCGCTGGTTTTAAAGGCATACAATGGTCAAATCAGGTGCTTTTGTGGGATTTTAGACACATAAGATACATTTGGTAAATAAACAAGTTTTCTACACAAATGTTACTATATTGACCATTGAATATTTAATTGGACAAGTGTGTAATAAAGGTCGGAGGTTTTATAATGAAACACGAAATAAATACATATCATACAAAAAGAGCTCTTGCTGATTCTTTGAAGAAACTTATGAAACAGAAGCCTTTTTCCAAAATTACTGTCAGCGAACTAGCAGCTGATTGTGGCGTAAATCGAAAGACTTTTTATTATCATTTTGAAGATATATATTCCTTACTTAAATGGATGTTTGAAGAAGATGCCATTGAGGTTGTTAAACACTTTGACTTATTGATTGATTACGAACAAGCTATTCGTTTTGTAATGAAATACGTTGATGAAAACGACTATATTATCAGTTGTGCCTATGATTCCATTGGAAGAGATGAAATTAAACGTTTTTTCTATACCGATTTTATTGGTATCGTTACATCCGTCATAGATGAAGCAGAAGCAAGCCTTGAGGCAAAGTTAGACCCTGATTTTAAAGTTTATATCGCAAAGTTTTATACCGAAGCAATTTCAGGTATGTTGATTGACTGGGTGAAAGAAAAAGATCGCCATGACAGAGAAAAAGTAGTTGGGTATTTGACAACAATTATTGGTATTGCCCTTGAAAGCATGAAGTTACACAACAAAAATGAAAATAGCGGTAATGAAAAAATATAAATTTTTTCTTGCCGCTAAATGTTATACGATTAATATATATAATCCTAGTTATGCAATATTAAAGTGATTTTTTTATGGGCATTAACTTTGTTCTATGTAATACCAACATAATACTAGGAATTAAAGCTAATTGAAGAATGATACCAGGAATTGAATTAAGTATTGCTTGTGTTATAAATAAAGATAAAGTAAAACCATTATCACCTAATCCTAACAATACTACTTCCACTAATCCCCATACTAGTCTTCCAACTATCATTGCGATGATTATAGATTTGTACAATGATTTAATACACTTCCAATTTTGTTTCTCATAGACAAAGCCTGCCACAAAACCATAGGTCGCTAATTCAAAAGCCATAGCTATACCAATAGGATATAATATCGGCATTCCAAATAATTCAAATCGAAGAAAAGGTAAAATAAATCCAATAACCATTCCATATTTCCATCCACAAATTAAACTACATAAAAATACGGGTAAATGCATAGGAAGAAGCATATTGCCAAATTGTTGTAGTTGACCTGTAAAGAAAGGTAATATAATTCCTAATGCGATAAACATAGACGATAAAGTTATTTTTTTAGTTGAACTCATTGAGGTCACATCCTTTTTATACTATTAAATCATAATTAAAAATAATATTGAACAAATAAAAAATATCTCATAAAATATAAAGGGATATTCTCACTTGAGAATAACGGTGAAATTATGAAAGATCAATACAATCGAAATATTAACTATATGCGTATATCACTGACGGATCGATGTAACTATACATGTTTCTATTGTCGTAAAGACTATAAGGAACACTTTAAACATGAAGATATATTAAGCTATGAAGAAATATTAACTATCTGTAAGTGCGCTATTCAACTAGGAATTACCAATTTTAAGATTACTGGTGGAGAACCATGTATTCGAAAAGGCTACATTGACTTTATTTCTCAATTAAAACAATTACCAGTTACCAGTGTTACTTTGACAACCAATGGATCATTATTAAATCACTTTGATTTAGAACGATTAAAAGAAATTGGAATCGATGGCATTAACTTTTCTATTGATACGCTAGATTCAAATGAATACCAACAAATATGTGGAAAAAATAAACTAAACCTTGTTCTCGATAATTTAAGCTACGCATCAAAGATAGGTATTCCATGTAAAGTGAATTGTGTAGTAGATGAAAAGTTCAATGAAGATAAATTTAAAATGATGCTTTCTTTAATTAAAGAAGAAAACATTCACTTACGCTTTATTGAAATGATGCCAATGAAATATGCAGACGCAAACAAAAAGATGGAACTATGTTATGAATTACTAAGAAAATATGAAGCTGAACAAGTGGATATTCATCTAGGAAATGGACCCGCTCATTACTATAAAATAAAAGGATATCAAGGCTATATCGGAATTATTGAAGCGATTCATGGTAAGTTTTGTTGTTCATGTAATCGCGTAAGATTGACAAGTTTAGGATTTTTAAAGCTTTGTTTGTTTCATAGAGATGGCTTAGATTTAAAACCATATTTAAAAGATGAAAAGACATTGTTAGAAAAAATGTCAGAAATCATTTATTTAAAACCACAAGCTCATAACTTTGAAAACGAACATTCGACAACCATTATGAATGAAGTAGGAGGATAAAGAATGGAATTTAGTCATTTTGATGAAAAAGGGAATGCGATTATGGTCGATGTTTCCCAAAAAGAAGATACCAAAAGAACGGCTATTGCCAAAGGAACCATTATTACAGGAAAAGAAATTATTTCTAAAATTCAAGAAGCATCGATACAAAAAGGAGATGTTTTATCGGTTAGTCGTATTGCTGGAATTATGGGTGCTAAAAAAACAAGCGAATTGATTCCATTGTGTCATCCTTTAATGTTGTCAAAGATTACCATTGATTTTGAAGTCTTTGATACATCTATCGATGTGTATTGTACTGTTTCTAATGTTGGGAAAACAGGTGTAGAAATGGAAGCTTTAACGGGTGTAAATGTTGCCCTATTAACAATCTATGATATGTGCAAAGCCATTTCTAAAAATATGGAAATTACCAATATTCATTTAGTATCAAAAAGCGGTGGAAAAAGTGGAGAATATGTATGGAACAAAGAGTAAAGGCAATTTGTATAAGTGATAAAAAAGGAGTGGAAAAACATCCTGTTAGTCAAATAGAAATTTTAGAAGACTATGGACTGAAAGACGATGCTCATGCTGGTAAATGGCACAGACAAGTGAGTTTATTGTCTTATGAAACAAGAGAACAATTCAATCAAGAAGGTGGAAACGTAATAGATGGTGCGTTTGGAGAAAATTTATTAGTCTCAGGAATTGATTTTCCTTCTTTAAAAGTAGGAACCCAAATTCTTATTGGTGAAGTCGTTTTAGAAATTACCCAAATTGGTAAAAGCTGTCACTCTCATTGTGCCATTTATCATCGCGTAGGAAAATGCATTATGCCAACTAATGGTGTATTCGCAAAAGTTTTACACGGTGGAATAGTAAAAGTAGAAGATGAAGTGATTGTTAAGAAACAAGAAGATAATCGTTTACGTGTTGCGATTTTAACGATGAGTGATAAAGCCAGTCGCAACGAAAGAGTGGATGAAAGTGGTCCTTTAATTCAAAAAATTATGGAAGAAAATGGATATCTTGTCACAAGTTTAAACGTAATTCCTGATGATTTTGATGAAATTGTATCCAATTTAATCAATCTAAGTGATCGCTGTCAAAATGATTTGATTTTGACAACAGGAGGAACGGGATTAAGTGCTCGTGATGTGACTCCAGAGGCAACTTTGAAAGTTATGACACGCAATGTACCTGGAATCAGTGAAGCATTACGCTATGAATCTATGAAAATTACACCAAAGGCTATGCTTTCAAGAGGAGTGAGCGTACAAAGAAATAATACCTTGATTATTAACTTACCAGGAAGTCCCAAAGCCGTAAAAGAAAACTTAGATATTTTATTACCGGCTTTAAAACACGGCCTAGAAATAATGACAGGAAGGAGTAGTGAATGTGCTAGAAAACATTGATTTATCTCCTCTATGGATTTCTTTAAAAAGTTCATCGATTACGATTTGTTTTACTTTTGTTTTAGGAATACTAGCTGCCTGGTTTGTGATATCAACGCAAAGAAAATGGTTGAAAATACTAATAGACGGATTATTTACTCTTCCATTAGTGTTACCACCAACGGTTATGGGATTCTTTCTATTATTGGTGTTTGGTGTCAATCAACCCGTAGGAAAATTAGTATTCAATCTCTTTGGTGTGCGCATTGCCTTTAGCTTTAGTGCAACAGTGATTGCCTCATTCTTTATTAGTTTTCCGTTGATGTATCGATCGACTCGTTCGGCTTTTGAACAAGTGGACCCGGATTTAATATCCGCTGCTAGAACACTAGGAATGAGTGAATTTCAAATACTTATTAAAGTTATTATACCCAATGCCATTACCGGATTAGTATCAGGAACTATACTTGCCTTTGCTCGTGGTTTAGGAGAATTTGGAGCGACGGCCATGTTAGCAGGGAATATCATCGGAAAGACAAGAACGCTTCCTTTAGCGGTATATAGCGATGTTATGAGTGGAGATATGGAAAGTGCTTCTGTTTATGTTTTGATTATTGTAATGATTTGTTTTGTATTAGTCATTGCCTTAAATCTATATCAATTCTTTGTGAAAAAGAAAAGAGGTTATTCATGTTAGAAGTACAAATTTATAAAAAGCTCCATGACTATGATTTAAACGTTAATTTCAAAGTAGAAAATGGTATTCAAGGTTTTATGGGAAGTAGTGGATCTGGAAAAAGTATGACTTTGAAATGTATTGCGGGGATTGAAAAACCTGATAAAGGAAGAATTGTATTAGATGGAAATGTTTTATATGACTCAGATTTAAAAATAAATGTTCCCATTCAAAAACGAAACATTGGCTTTAGTTTTCAAAACTACGCCCTATTTGAAAATATGACCATATTTGAAAATGTCGCATGTCCTCTAAAAGCTCGTAAAGAAAAATACGAAGAAAAAGTAGAAACAATATTAACACAACTCCATATTGATCATCTAAAAAATCGATATCCTAGACAATTGTCGGGTGGAGAAAGACAAAGAGTTGCTCTAGCTCGTATTATGGTTTATCATCCTTCTTTAATTTTATTAGATGAGCCATTTAGTGCGTTAGACGAAGATTTAAAAGAAGATTTATTAAAAGAAATGAAACAAGAACTACTAGGTATGAATGTTCCGGTTTTATTTGTATCACATTCTCGCTATGAAATTGAGACAATGTGTTCTAGTTATATCAAAATAAATAAAGGGAAAATAATATGAAAAAGATTTTATTAAGTTTATGTATGTTTTTAAGTTTATGTGCATGTAGTCCTAAACAAGAAGAAGTAACGATTACTCTTGCCGCTGCAGCAAGTTTAGAAAATGCCTTTGAAGAAGAAATCATTCCTGCCATTGAAGAACTATATCCAAATGTCACAATTGAAGGTGTATATGACAGTAGTGGAAAACTACAAATGCAGATTGAGTCAGGATTAAATGCTGATATTTTCTTTAGTGCAGCTACCAAACAAATGAATACTTTAGTAGATGAAGACTATATTCAAAAAGATCATGTTGTGAATTTATTAGAAAATAAATTAGTTTTAATTAAAGGAAAAGGTAGTCAATGTGATGTAACAGAGTTATCAAATATTCAAAACGCAGATATGATTGCTCTAGGAGATAGTGAAATTGTTCCAGCGGGTCAATACGCTAAAGAAGCTTTGACAAATTTAAATGTATGGGATGCGATTCAAAATAAAGTTAGTTTTGCCAGTAATGTTACCGAAGTATTAAGTTGGGTAGAAAGTGGCAGTGCTCAAGTGGGAATTGTGTATAAAACCGATGCGATTTCTAGTGATAAAATTGAAATTATTGAAGAATGTGATTCATCTTTACTACAATCTCCTGTGATTTACCCAGTAGCTTCATTAAATGATGATGAAATGACACAAAAAGTATTGGATTATATTTGTAGTCAAGATGCTCTAGATGTATTTAGAAAGTATGGATTTAATGTATATGAAGAAAATTAAAGTTGAAGATGCCATAGGACAAGTTCTATGCCATGATATGACCCAAATTATCAAAGGCGTAACAAAAGATGCCAAATTTCGAAAAGGACACATTGTTCAAGAAGAAGATATTCCCATTTTATTATCAATGGGAAAAGAAACTATTTATGTATGGGAAAACGATGAAACCATGATGCATGAAAACGAGGCGGCTGAAGTTTTATGTTCACTTTGTTTAAATGAAAATATGAAACGAAGTGAAGTAAAAGAAGGAAAAATTGAAATTTCAAGTACCATTGATGGTTTATTTAAAATTCAAAGTGATAAATTAAGACAAGTCAATCATTTAGGGGAAATGATGATTGCCACTCGTCATAGTAATACAGTCGTTCATCCCAATGATAAATTAGCTGGAATGCGTATTATTCCTTTAGTAATCAAAAAAGAAAAAATGGAACCAGTACAAAGAATAGAAGGACCTATTTTTGAAATTAAACCATTTCAAATTAAAAAAGCTGCCATTATCACAACAGGATCGGAAGTCTATAAAGGAAGAATCAAAGATACCTTTACTCCCGTTTTAATTGATAAATTAAAGGAATACAATGTGTCTGTTATGTATCATAAAATCTGTGATGACAACGATGAAATGGTAACCCAAGCCATTTTAGAAGCTATAAACCAAGGGGCACAGTTTGTTCTTTGTACCGGAGGAATGAGTGTGGACCCCGATGATAAAACACCATTAGCTATTAAAAATACCGGAGCGAATATTATTACTTATGGAGCACCAGTTTTACCAGGGGCTATGTTTTTATTATCGTATTTAAAGGATGTACCTATTGTTGGTTTACCAGGATGTGTCATGTATGCTAAACGAACAATCTTTGATATCATGCTTCCTAGAATCTTGGCAAAAGATGAAATTAAAAAAGAAGAAATATATGATTTAGGAGAAGGTGGATTGTGTTTAAACTGTAAAGTTTGTACATATCCAAATTGTGGTTTTGGGAAATGAAGTATAAAATAAAGATACAAGTATTTCAAAACGAACCATCGTATGGAAAAGGAGTCGCTCAATTAATGAGACTCTGTGATGAATACGGGTCTTTATCAGCGGCTTATAAAAAAATGGGAATGTCCAATTCCAAGGCATGGAAAATCTTAAAAAGAGCGGAAGAAGATTTAGGCTTTGAATTAATTGAAAGAACTGTGGGTGGTGTACATGGAGGAAAAAGTGTATTAACACCTAAAGGAAAAGAATTCTTAGAAAAATACGATGAATTTGAAAAAAGAGTAGAAGCATACGCAAATACTTGTTTTGAGGAGATATTTCATGAATGAAGTCATGATTATAACATTTTCAAGTTTAAATGATGCCCTAGATGTGGAA
The DNA here is from genome assembly GCF_051873495.1 of Floccifex sp. Lineage (NCBI taxonomy): Bacteria > Bacillati > Bacillota > Erysipelotrichia > Erysipelotrichales > Erysipelotrichaceae > Floccifex > Floccifex sp. The sequence goes on along the minus strand of NZ_JBJEEX010000120.1, from coordinate 12,695 downwards.
GCTATATGTGGTCAAGGACGCTTAATTCCTACGCCAAGTATTGTCAGGGCGGGATGTGGAATGTGTTTTATGAGTGAAATCTTAGATGAAGCGTATTGGATTGATTATTTCACAAAGAATCATTTAAAATATGAAAATATGAAGAAGGTGATTTTTTGATTTATTGTAAAAGTGGAGGATGTTCTGCTAAATTAGGAGCCAAAAAATTAAGTCACATTTTATCAAAAATCGATATTTATCGCGATGAAAACTTATTATCTGGTTTTGATCACAATGAAGATGCAGCAGTTTATAAAATCGATGATGAAAAAGCATTGGTATCCACTTTGGATTTTTTTCCACCTATGGTAACAGACCCATATGTATTTGGACAAATCGCAGCATGTAATGCCTTAAGTGATATTTATGCCATGAATGCCACACCTGTTACGGCATTAAATATTGTTTGTTTCCCTGAAAATGAAGACTTAAATATTTTAGGAAAAATCATTGAAGGAGGAAATGACAAACTAAAAGAAGCTCATGTTGCTTTAGCGGGTGGACATTCTATTCGTGATGACTCTATTAAATATGGTTTAAGTGTAACGGGAATTGTGAATGTAGATCAAGTTAAAAACAATAACGGGGTACAAGAAAATGACGTGTTATTATTGACAAAAAAATTAGGAGCGGGATTAACTTTAAATGCGCTTCGTTTAGATGATTGTCGTAAAGAGATGCAAGAAGAAGTGATTAAGAGTATGACAACTCTTAATAAATATGCCGCTGATATTTTTAAAAAATATGATATTCATGCCATGACCGATGTAACAGGATTTGGTTTATTAGTTCATTTAAATGAAATGTTAGATGGAAAATATAGTGCGATATTAGATAGTTCATCGATTCCATATTTTGAAGATTGTTTAGAATACGTGGATCAATTCTATTTAACAGGGGCAGCCCAAAATAATCGCAATCGCATGGAAGGAAAAGTTGAATTTGAAGTAAAAAACTTTGCCTTAGAGGAAATCTTATTTGATCCTCAAACAAGTGGAGGCTTACTTGTTAGTGTTCCAGAAAATCAAGTTGAAAAGATTGTGAATGAATTTAAAGAAAAGAACTATCCAATTTATAAAATTGGAAAAATCAGTGAATTAAAAGAAAAAAGTGTATATGTGAGGTAAGAAAAAATGGAAATTATTGATGCAAGAGGGTTAGAATGTCCACTTCCAGTGGTAAAGACAAAGGAAGCTTTGAAAAAAGAAAGTGCCGTTAAAACAATTGTTGACAATGAAATTGCGGTTCAAAACTTAAAGAAATTTGCCCAAGTAAAAGGATATCAATACGAAGTCAATCAAGAAGATAAAGATTTTAGTGTTGTGTTATATCAAGGAGAAAAACCAGTCGAAACAACGGAAGAAAAAAATAAGGATGTCGTTGTATTTTCAAGCAATGTGATGGGTTCAAACAAAGAATTAGGAGCTATTTTAATGAAAGCTTTTATTTTTGCTTTAACGAAACAAGATAGTTTACCTAGTCAAATGATTTTCTATAACGAAGGGGTTTTATTAACTTCAACTGATAGTGAAATGTTAAAAGACATTCAATGGTTAGAATCACAAGGAGTAGAAGTCGTTAGCTGTGGAACTTGTTTAGATTTCTTCCATAAAAAAGAAGAATTAAAAGTAGGAAGTGTCACAAATATGTATGACATTGTGGAAAGAATGGAAAATGCCACAAAGATTATTAAACCATAGACTATGGAAAATTTAGTTGTTGTTCGTGGTGGTGGAGATTTAGCCACTGGTACGATTTATAAATTAGTCAAATCAGGATTTAATGTCCTTGTATTAGAAACAAGTAATCCAAGTGCCATTCGTATTAATGTATCGTTTTGCCAAGCTGTTTATGATGGCTATAAACAAGTAGAAGATATGGAATGTGTATTGTGTTCATCAATTGAACAAGCACAAGATGTTATGAAACAGCGAAAAGTTGCGATGATGATTGATGAACAAGGAACATGTATAAAACAATTGAAACCTGAAATTGTGGTAGATGCCATCTTGGCAAAAAAGAATCTAGGAACCACAAAAGATATGGCACCCTTTACCATTGGACTAGGACCTGGATTTGAAGCAGGTGTAGATGTGGATTGTGTCATTGAAACCAAGCGAGGACATAACTTAGGAAGAGTTATTTATCAAGGTTGTGCCATTGAAAATACAGGAATTCCGGGTGTGATTCAAGGATATGGCAAAGAACGTGTGATTCATTCTCCTTGTGAAGGAATTGTTCATACCCATAATAAAATTACGGATATCGTAAAAAAAGGAGATGTCATTGCTCATGTGAATGATACTCCGGTATTGGCAAGTATGGATGGTTTATTACGAGGCATGATTCATGATGGATATTATGTTACGAAAGGATTTAAAATGGCGGATATTGACCCAAGAATTGATGAATACAATAATTGTTTCACAATTTCTGATAAGGCAAGATGCATTGCTGGTGGGGTATTAGAAGCCATACTACATTATAGGAGTATGCAATGATTTATTTTGATCAAAGTGCTACGAGTTATCCTAAATTAGATTGTGTAAAAGAAGCTGTACAAGCTTCTTTTCAAATACCAGGAAATGCCAATCGTAGTATTAATATTGATATGTCACGAAACATTCACAAAGCTCGTAGGAGTGTTCAATCATTTTTTAATTGTGATCACGTGATTTTTAATAGTGGCTGCACGGAAAGTTTAAATACCGTTATCTTTGGTTTATGTAAACCTGAAGACCATGTCATTACCACATATGCTGAACATAACAGTGTATTGCGTCCTTTATATGCTTCTAAAGTGAATGTATCGATTATAGAACACGAAAAGATATTAGAATCCATTCAAGAAAATACTAAGATGATTGTTCTATCACAGTGTTCGAATGTAACGGGAGAAATTTATCCATTAAAGAAGATTGGAAAATATGCGAAGGAACACAATATTATTTTAGTTGTCGATGCAGCCCAAAGTGCAGGTCATATTCCCATTGATATGAAAGAAGAAAACATTGATATTCTTTGTTTTAGTGGGCATAAAGGACTACAAGGATTAAGTGGAATTGGTGGGATTTGTATCAATGGTGAATTTGATATCAAACCATTAAAATACGGTGGAACTGGAATGGATTCTTATAATGAAAATATGCCTATTTCATATCCTGAGCACTTAGAAGCAGGGACATTGAATATGCCGGGTATTGAATCGTTACGAGCAGGGATTCAATATATTTCGAATCACTTTCAAGAAATTCAAGATAAAGAACATGAGTTATTAGAATATACGTATCATCAATTAAAAAAACTTCCTATTTCTTTATATAATGAACCCGATATTCCTATTTTTATTATTGGAATAAAGAACATGGATGCCTCGAAACTAAGTGACATCTTATATTCTAAATACCATATTATTGTACGAACAGGAGCTCATTGTGCACCTTTAATGATGAAGCATTTGGGCTTGGAAAGTGTTGTTCGGATTAGTTTATCGCATATGAATACGAAAGAAGAAGTGGATGTATTGATACAAGCTTTAAAGGAAATAATAGAAGAATATGATTATTAGTGTAGTAGGTTCAGGTGGAAAAACATCAAAAATTAAGGAATTAAAGGAACAGTATTTAAAAGAAAATAAAACGGTATTAATGTGTACAACAACACATATGTTGATAGAAGAAGATACGCTTTTAAATCCAACTTATGAACAAATTGAACAAAGAATTAAAGAAAATGGATATTGTTTTGCGGGAAATCAAGTAGATGATAAAAAAATAGGTTCATTAGATAAAGATGTATTAAATAAATGTAAAGAAAATATCGATGTCATTTTAATAGAAGCCGATGGTTCTAAACATAAATATTTAAAATATTGTTTAGACAATGAACCCGTTATTGATGAAGATAGTGATAAAGTCATCTTAATTACGAATTTAAAGGGTTTAAATCATAAAGCTAAAGATGTGATTCATCGTTATGAACATATTTATGATTCAGACCAAATTGTTGATGCCAAAATCATTCAAGATCTTGTGCGTTTGTATTTAAATAAAATTACTCAACCTGTATCGATTTGTGTTAATGGAGCCAATAGTTTATATGAACGTTGTTTAAAATCATTACTTGAAAAGAATATAGATGTTGATATTTTAAAAAAAGAATGGTTTCAAACCGCAAGTAAACTTGTTTTATTTGGAGCGGGACATGTAAGTCAATACGTTAATAAGATTGCCAAGTTATTGGATTTTTATACAATTGTGATTGATGAGAGAGAAGAGTTTGCCAATAGAGATTGTTTTCCCAATGCCAATGAAATTCATTGTGTACCATTTAATGAATGTGAAAAAATCTTACCAAAAGAAGAAAACACTTGTTTTGTGATTGTCACCAGAGGACATAAAGATGATAAAGAGTGTTTAGAACTTGTCTTGAGAAGACCTCATTTGTATTGTGGTATGATTGGTTCAAAGGGAAAGGTACAAAAGACATTTGATGCCTTAAATTTAGATGAACAGACTCGTCAAAATATTCATGCTCCTATTGGTTTAAAAATTAAAGCGAATACGCCAGCTGAAATTGCGATTAGTATTTTAGCTCAAATTATTGATATTAAAAATCAAAAGTATTCTTCTTTCATTCCAAGTGAATTATACAATAGTAAAGAAAAAGGCATGCTTTGTATTATCATTGATAAAAAAGGATCAACACCAAGAGGAATTGGAACGATGATGTTAGTATGTCAATCGCATATTGTTTCAACAATTGGAGGAGGACAAATTGAATACGAAGTGATTCAAAGAGCGCGTAAACTTCGTGATGTAAGCATTGAAACGTTTGTTTTGGATAATGAACAAGCTTCTTCTTTAGGAATGATTTGCGGAGGACAAAACACAATTTTATTTATACCTGTTTAAAGAGTCTTTGACTCTTTTTTTAGGTCAATTCTTTTGTCAAAGATAATAAAAATGTGTTACATTGTAGATAGAATAAAAATCGCGAAAGGAGGGTAATTTATGGGACGTTTAGATGGAAAAGTTGCGATTATTACCGGAGGAAATTCAGGAGTTGGAAAGGTTACTGCACTTCGTTTTGCCCAAGAAGGAGCAAAAGTAGTTATTAGTGCTCGAAGAGAAGGGCCTTTGATGGAAGTTGCGGATGAAATTAAAAAAGCAGGAGGCGATGTATTGCCTGTTATCTGTGATATTTCCAAACCGGAAGATGCCAAAAAATTGGTATCAGAAACAGTGAAACACTTTGGAACGGTTGATATTTTAGTAAATAATGCAGGTATTTTAGAAAAAGGTTTAAAACCAATTGATAAAGTTGAAGACGAAGACTTAGATCGTATTTTGAATACCAATACCAAAGGTACAATGTACTGTATTCGTGAAGCTGTTAAAGAAATGGAAGCTAAAGGAAAAGGATCTATTGTCAATGTTGCCAGCATTGCTGGAATCGTTGGTGGTGGAGGAGCTGCCTATGTAGCTAGTAAATCAGCGGTAATTGGTATTACTCGTCATACCGCTTTACGTTATGCGGGAACACAAATTCGTTGTAATGCGGTATGTCCGGGAACAATCATTACTCCAATGGTTATGAATGCTAGAAATGATGCCTTAGATGAAGATATGTTTGGTCAAATGGCTAAGCACTCGGATATGAAGGTTCAGCCTTGTATGCCAGAGGATGTTGCCAACATTGTATTATTCTTGGCAAGTGATGAATCAAGAGCTATTACTGGACAAGCTATCGCATCGGATTTTGGAAGTACTTTATAATAATGAGGCTCTGTGAAAAAAATCACAGAGTTTTTCTATTGAAAAATGAATGTGTTTTTGTAATAATTGTGAAATGTTGAAAGAGAGAGAATTATATGAATAAAATGGAAACAATGGAAGTCAAAAAATTGGTTCTGTCTATGTCATTTCCAATTATGATTTCAATGCTTGTACAAGCTCTATATAACATTGTCGATAGTATGTTTGTGGCTCAATATTCCCAAGACTCCCTATTGGCCATATCACTGTGCTATCCCATTCAAACGATTTTAGTAGCAGTAGCGGTAGGAATTTGTGTTGGATTTAATACAGTATTATCAAGATACTTGGGACAAAAAGAAATCGATAAAGCCAATTTAACTTTGGTACATGGTATTTTAATTGCCTTATTCAATTGGTTGATTTTTGCCTTATTTGGGATTTTCTTTTCCCAAAAATTTATAGCCGCTTTCACAAGTGATATCAATGTATTAAATCAAAGTGTTACGTATTTACGAATTGTGACTTGTTGTTCTTTTGGTGTATTTATTCAAATCACCTATGAAAGAATTCTACAAGCAACTGGGAATGCTTTCTATAATATGGTCATGCAAGCAAGTGGAGCTATTATTAATATGATTTTAGATCCAATCTTTATTTTTGGTTTTTCACTTGGAGTTAAAGGAGCTGCGATTGCTACAGTCATTGGACAAACTTGTGCCATGTTTATTGGAATATTTATTGTACAAAAGAAAGTAAAAGACATTCATTTTACTTTAAAGGGATTTTATATCTCAAAAGAAATATTAATGAAAATCTATAAAATTGGAATACCGGCTATCCTTATGCAATCGGTAGTCAGTGTTATGACTGTATTTATGAATAAGATTTTAATGCAGTTTTCTAATATGGCAATTTCGGTATTTAATATTTATTATAAACTTCAACAATTTGTGTTTATGGCTGTGTGTGGAATTACCAATGCCATTGTTCCTATTGTGGCTTATAATCATGGCGCTAAATTAAATAAAAGAATTCTTGAAGCAGTACAGTTTTCATTAACACTGACAATGGGAATTATGTTAGTAGGAACCATTATTTTCCAATTATTTCCTTCACAGTTAATGAATTGTTTTAATCCCAATATTGAAATGTTGAAAATAGGAATTCCTATGCTTCAAATTGTGAGTCTTCACTTTATATTCGCAGGAATCAATATGGTGTTGTGTTCAACGTTTCAAGCATTAAATAAAGCCAATGTTTCTTTATTTATAACACTACTAAGACAATTGGTATTATTGTTACCAATGTTCTATATATCATCCCAATTCTTTGGATTAAATTTAAGTTGGTATTCATTCTTAATTACCGAAGCTATTTGTTGTGCGATTTCATTGAGTTATTGGCTTAAAACCAAAAGACAATTAGAAAATGAATTATTATTAAACTAAACATCACACGGTGGTGTTTTTTTTTGATATGATGTACACAAAAGAAGGAAGGTTTATTATGTTTAGAAAAGATTTTTATTGGGGAGGAGCTACAGCTGCTAATCAATTAGAAGGAGCCTGGAATGTAGATGGAAAAGGTGTTTCTTGTCCAGATGTTTGTACAGGTGGTTCGGCAACAAAATCAAAAAGAATTACACCGGTATTAGAAGAAGGAACTTTTTATCCTTCACATGATGCCATTGATCATTATCATCGTTATAAAGAAGATATTAAATTGTTTAGTGAAATGGGTTTTAAGATGTATCGTTTTTCCATTGCCTGGACTCGTATTTTTCCTAATGGGGATGAAACAGAACCAAATGAGAAAGGGTTACAATTCTATGATGATTTAATTGATGAGTGTTTAAAATATAATATTGAACCTATGATCACAATTTCTCATTATGAAGTTCCTTTTGGATTGACAAAGAAGTTTAATTCATGGACGGATCGTAGAATGATTGATTGTTACTTGAATTATTGTAGAGCTATTTTTACTCGATATAAGGGAAAAGTGAAATATTGGCTTACTTTTAATGAAATTAATAGTGCTACAGCTCCTATGGGTGGTTTTTTAAATCAAGGTATTTTAAATGAAATCAAGGAAATGGATTTTAATAATCAAAAAGATATTCCTCAGAATCGTTTCCAAGGACTACATCATCAATTTATTGCCAGTGCATTAGCCGTACAAATGGCCCATGAAATTGATCCAAATTATCAAGTGGGTTGTATGAATATTATGGCTACTAATTATCCATTAACTTGTAATCCACAAGATGTCGTATATACCCAACAAAAGAATCATGTCTTTAACTGGTTTTGTAGTGATGTACAGTGTCGTGGTAAATATCCTAGTTATATGGATCGTTATTTTAAAGAACATAATATTAGTATTCAAAAACAAGAAGGCGATGATGAAATTTTATTAAATGGTTGTGTGGATTTCTATACTTGTTCTTACTATATGTCAAATTGTCAAACAGTGGATCCAAGTAAAACAGGAAAAGGAAATTTATTAACAGGTGTTCCGAATCCTTATTTAAAAGCCAGTGATTGGGGTTGGCAAATCGATCCGATTGGACTTCGTTATAGTTTAAATGAAATCTATGATCGTTATCAATTACCTATTTTTGTAGTTGAAAATGGACTTGGAGCCTATGACACAATTGAAGAAGATGGAACGATTCAAGATGATTATCGCATTGATTATTTAAGAGCGCATATTGAACAAATGCATGAAGCAGTATTAGATGGAGTTGATTTAAGAGGATATACACCATGGGGATGTATTGACTTAGTCAGTGTTTCAACCGGAGAATTTGCCAAACGCTATGGCTTTATCTTTGTAGAAAGATACGATGATGGAACTGGGGATTATTCTCGTAGAAAGAAAAAATCATTTGATTGGTATAAAAAAGTTATCGCAACCAATGGACAAGATTTAGATTAGAGGCAATTGCCTCTTTTTTAATGTTTAAATAATAATTAATGTATATAATAAAATACATGGAAAGAGAATATAAAGGAAATAGTTTATTAGAATATGTCAAAGATTATGTAGTCATTGATATTGAAACAACAGGATTTAGTCCTATAAATGATAAAATCATTGAAATTGGAGCTATTAAAGTAAAGAACAATCAAGTGATTGATGAATTTAATTGTTTATTATCAATTGATGAAAGAATTTCAAATTCGGTTGAAAAACTAACAGGAATCACAAATCAAATGATTCAAGAACAAGGAATTGATGAAAAAGAAGCGATTGTAGATTTTGATAATTTTATAGAAGATTATATATTAATTGGACACAATGTGAATTTTGATATCAATTTTCTATATGATTATTTTGAACAGTTTTTAAATAAACCACTTACGAATAATTTTATTGATACCCAAAGATTAGCTAAAAAGATTATTAAAGATTCTTCGAATTATAAGCTTACAACCTTAGCGAAACGTTTTCATATTGAAAATAAAAATGCTCATCGAGCTTTAAATGATGTGTATGTAACCAATGAATTGTATCAACAGTTACACTACTACAGTGAACACTATGTAGAAGAAAGATTAAAAGAAATTAACTTAAAACACGATGAAGAATTCAGTAATGAAAAAATAGCTTTTAAAACAAAGATGAAGTATTTAGATAATGAGTTAATCGAAGAACTATTAAAGAAACTAAATACGAAATCATATTTTACTTTATCTCAATACGCTCATATATTAATTGTGAACGATAAAACCTATGAAAAGTTATTAATTCCATTAGATAGAGACGATGAATATATGTGGATGTTCAATGCTTGGATGTTTAGAGCCCAGGAAAGAATGGAACAAGGAACACTTAAATTGATTTCTGAAACAGAATTCTGTCAACGATTAGGAATTCTTGTTTCAACTAATAGACAAGTAAACGAACAAAATCAACTCTATGGAAAAACATGTGTATTTACTGGAACACTAGAAAAAATGACAAGAAGCCAAGCTGAAAAAATTGTTTTAAGTATTGGTGGTTTCACTGGTTCATCTGTTACAAGAAAAACAGATTATTTAATTTTAGGATACAATAGTCATAAATCCACAAAACATAAAAGAGCTGAGCAACTTCAACAAAATGGACAAGACATACAAATCATATCAGAGGATATGTTCTATAAGATAATTGAATAGAATTCTAATAGGGGATTCTATTTTTTTAGTATTGTTTTTTAATTGCCACAGAAATATAATAAAAGTGTGATTAAAATCACAAAATTATACATAATAATGTGATTGAGGTGAAATAATGGAACGTTTGATAATAAAAAAATTAGAAAAGTGGAAAAATTCACCATATCGTAAACCATTGATTTTAAAAGGTGTAAGACAAGTTGGAAAAACATGGATTCTTAAAGAATTTGGGAGAAGATATTACGATAATGTAGCGTATTTCAACTTTGACGAAAATGAAGAATATAAACAATTCTTTGAAACGACCAAAGATGTAAACAGGATACTACAGAATTTAATGTTGGTAAGTGGACAGAAAATTTTACCAGAAAAAACATTGATTATATTTGATGAAGTACAAGACTGTCCTAATGTTATTAATTCAATGAAGTATTTTTGTGAAAATGCTCCTCAATACCACGTCGCATGTGCTGGTTCTTTATTAGGAATCACTTTGGCAAAGCCTTCTTCTTTTCCGGTAGGAAAAGTTAATTTTATGCAGATTGATCCTATGACATTTACGGAATTTTTGATGGCCAACGGAGATGAAAATTTAGTTGCTTATCTTGATCAAATTGATGAATTAGAACCCATTCCAGATGCTTTTTTCAATCCTTTATATGAAAAATTGAAAATGTATTATGTTGTGGGAGGAATGCCAGAATCAGTATTGATGTGGACACAAGAAAGAGATGTTGAAGCCATGCAAGAAGTATTATCTAATATTCTTGATGCGTATGAACGTGACTTTGCCAAACACCCGAATATAAGTGAATTTCCTAAAATATCAATGATATGGAAATCTATTCCTTCACAATTGGCACGAGAAAATAAGAAATTTATTTATAAAGTGGTAAAAGAAGGAGCAAGAGCTAGAGAATATGAAAATGCTTTACAGTGGCTAGTAGATGCTCGTTTAGTTCATAAAGTATATCGAAGCACAGCTCCTAAGCTACCTATTGCAGCCTACGATGATGTATCAGCATTTAAGATTTATTTAGTTGATGTGGGATTACTTCGTCGTTTATCACGATTAGCACCCACTGCTTTTGGGGAAGGAAATCGCTTGTTTGTCGAATTTAAAGGAGCACTAACAGAAAACTATGTTCTTCAAACATTGGTGACTCAATTTGAAGTGACGCCACGATATTGGAATCAATTGAATCCACCATATGAAGTCAATTTCTTGATTCAAAGAGAAAACGATATCTTCCCAATAGAAGTGAAGTCTGAAACAAATACTACAAGTAAAAGTATAAAGAAATATAAAGAACTATATCCCAATGAAACAAAACTTCGCATTCGTTTTTCATTGGATAATCTAAAACTAGACGGTGATATGTTAAATATTCCTTTATTCATGGCTGATCAAACAGATAAGCTAATTGGTATAGCTTTACAACAATTAAATAAAGAAAGAAGAACTCATTGAAATTAAGATAATCAAGCGTGGTTAACTTGGTTTTGTTAAAAGACTCTGACACACCTATGAAATGGAATGTGTATTAGAGTTTTTTTGTTTATTATTAAATATTACGTATTACTGCATATTCTTTTGTAAAAATAAGTGTAAGCTGAATTAGTGATTACAATTACGTTGAAGAAAGTATAAGGAATAATGTGATTTTAAATACTCTAAATAATGATTTGACTGCACGTAATGTGCAGTAATAGGATACAAATAACAAGGCAATGATAATAATCACTTAATCAAATATGTGAAATCAATGCCGATATTCAAAAAAACATTAGGAAAAGGAGAGTATTATGAACAGAAAATTTTTATCTATTTTACTTGCTTTAGGTATGACATGTTCTATGCTAGGGTGCTCATCAGAAAAAAGTGAAGCAAAAAAACAGTTTGAAATGGCAGTGGCTTCTTTAGAGGATAAAGAAGAAAAATTAGACGAAAACATTAATAATCTTCAAGAAATAATTGATGCAGGTGAACCTGTTTTAGATGAAAGTGTTATCGATAATGCCAATGAAGCAATAAAGAATGCTCAAAGTGCAAAGTATGAAGTTCCAGAAATGGGAAAAGAAGTAGAGGAAATTCAAAAACAAACCAAAGAAATTGAAGCAATTTCTTATGAAGAACAAGAAACGGCTATTGAAGAAGCAAAGAATGCTTTAAATGAAAGTATAGAAAAATATAAGCTTGTTGATTGTCCAACGGAAGATTTTGTTTTAAAAAGAGTCGCAACTGTTGAACATATTACGGGAGTTCAAGCTGTAACAGAGGATCACGATCCAAATGGTAATTTAAACAAAGCTGGAAGTTATACGGCAACTGTATACATGTCTTGTGATTATGTAAATAAAGATGAACTATATATAGAACCAGGAGAGGATATTGTTGATGTAGGAACGGATGGTGGAGCGGCTGTAGAAGTATATACATGTAAAGAAGATGCCATTAAACGAGAAGAATATCTAGCTGGTTTTGATGGAACTATTTTTGTAAGTGGATCTCATAAAGTAGTTGGAACCTGCTTAATTCGTACATCAAGCTATCTTACTGCATCTCAACAAAAAGAAATTGAAACAGCAATAATTGAAGCATTAACCAAGTTAAACTAATTAATCTAAAAAGAACTCATCATATTGATTGGTGAGTTTTTTCTTTTAAATATAAAAATTAATGTGAGTACCCATCTGATGACCCCATTCAATAAGTAGACATAATTAATGTCAA
>NZ_JBJEEX010000119.1:0-27006 GCF_051873495.1 Floccifex sp. | reverse complement strand
AAAAGTTCACCCTAAAAGTTTTTGGATAAACCCCAAAAGATTTTGGTTACCCTAAGTCTTTAGCTTATGGGTAGTTCACATAATCAAAAATAAAGATAATAATAAAACTAAAAAAGAGAATTTGAAATAGATGAGAAGAATCATTTTATAGTTGCCTTTGATTTAAAACAATCAGCTGTTGATATTTATGTAGGCTCTGATTCACACTTCATTTCAGAAGCGTATTTCAGATTTTTTTATCAAAACCTCAATTATCCCCCTCGGTTTACTTTGGAAAAATCGGATCCTGGTTAATGACCTCCATTTAACTTTGGTTACCCTATCCAAATTCAAAAGTTTACTTTATAACTACCATTTTAAGTTATAATTTCATCTATTAACTTTTTAATTTCTTCAGCATTTTTTCTATCTTTTTTATGATAATCAGTATTATTTCTTGTCTTCTGTTTTGATGTATAAATTGCTAAAACAGAACCATTTTTATTAATTATCTTTACACCTACATAGAAAGCTTTTTCTGTTAATAAGCCAAGAGGTAAAGGACCTGTTTTAACTATTACAGAAAATGGTTCCGTTTTTCCTTTATACTTAGCATCCTCATTCAAAACAAAGCATTCTTTTATATTATCAAAAGGATATTCTCCTTTTGTTCCATTTATGATTCTAATTATTCTTTTATCATAATCAAATTGTACATATTCACTTAATTTTTCCATTTTTTTATTCCTCCACCAATGGCGGTATATCTAGTATTTCGATATCATATGGTTCACTTTCAACAACAGAAGATAATACCACTCCATTCTGATTCAAAGAATACGGTCTAGCATCTCCAACGTTTGCAACTACATCAAATACAATAGTATAATCTACTTTATCAGTATAATAACCATATACAGTTCTAGTTACAGTAACAACATAGGTAGCTTTTCTACCAGAAAATGATTTACTTTTTTGAGATGGTGTAAATGAAGCAGATAATGTAGGATAACTAGTAGAGGAACTTGTTGTTGAAAATTCTAAATCAGATATCTGTGTTATATTATTGGTAGAATCATTATGCGATATAACAGCATAGACCACAACACTATATGTATAGTTATAAGCACTCCAAACTTGAAATTTTTCATTTCTAATCACTGTACTATTAGTATAAATGTTTCTTGCTGCATAGGTAGGGACAGCAAACAAAAATGAAAACATTGCAAATATACATATAAATTTTTTCACTTTCTTTTTCATATTATTTTTTCCTTCTAGCCATTTTATTAAAATATCTATAATAGATAAAATGTCCCAAAATACTTATTATAGATATATAAAATCACTTCTCATCTCAATCAAGCTCCTTTCACTATTTACTAATTTCATATTACAAAGAATACATCTATAATAACAGTCTCCTAAAAATATTTTTTATATAGTATAATAAATATTGTTAAAGAAAACATACGTCTTAATTTATTAAACTCATATTAATTTTTTGCATTTTCATCCAAAAATGTATAAAAGCACTTATCTAAGGACGGATAATCAAATTTAACCGGGGTTGAACCATCGACCTCGGTTTTTCATCATATTTTCACGAGACAAGTGGTTATTATTTGATAATGCATCTCTATTTAGTGTTCTTACAATACATCCAATTTATTCAATAATAGAATCTTGCAGATTGAATAATACAATTTCATACGCCAAAAAAGCTCTGATTCACACTTCACTTGAAGTGTATTTCAGAGCTGGTTTTTTTTAAAATCATAGTTAACTTTGGAACCCTTTATTTTTTAAATACTTTAATAATATAAATAACATATAAAATCAAAATAACAACATAAATTAAATAATTAAACCAATATACATTATTAAGACTATGTGTTAAAAATACTTGAGCATAAACAATGATATAAATGAATGAGATTACATTTAAAATCACAATATAAATTACTTTAGCTTTATTATAAGATGCCTTTACAAATAGATCACATAACCTTGAGATTATAAAAGCTGCTACAAGCAAATTTTGAATATAAAATGATGAAGTCATGTGGCTTACTTATATAATTCTTTTATCAATTTTATTTTTTATTTTTTGAGCAATTTCACGATCTTTTTTATACATATCTGTATTCACGTAACACTTCTTCTCTGATACATAGATAGCTTTAATCGATCCATCTTTTAAAGTGATTTTTAAACCAACATATAAACCAGGTTCTCCAAACATTGAATAAAACGTCGTTCCACCCAATACTTGATGAACAAAAGGAGTTCCTTTTCCCTTAAAAGAAGCATCTTCATTTAATACCGATACTTTTTCAATGTCTTCATATTTGATTGTAGATTCGGTTCCATTTAAGATATGAAGTTCTGAATTATTATCATCAAATTCTACATAGCGATTCATAGTTTTCCTCCTTTCTAAAATGATAATGTTATCTTTAATTTCATTATAAAGAACATTGTTTTTTTTAACACTTGTTTTATTGTTTTTAACTATTGTAAAAATAAATGACAATTCATAGGTGTATCTGCCTGATGTTAGTTGAAGGATACTTATGTGATTGGTGTTGAAGTAGATTAAAGAGTACTGGATGAAATTAAGAAAGTTTAAAAATAAACGCAAGTAATGAATTATTGTGATTATTCATAAAACGATGTATATAAATTATTGAGTAATATAAAAAACATTTTATTTATTATTGTTTATAAGCAATAAGTGGTTAATAATGGAGTTGATAGCAAGGAAAAATATGAGAGATCCAATTGAAAATATAAATCGCTTACAAGAACAGTTAAATGACCTACAACTAGAAAATCAAATATTAAAAAATATTTTGGATAATGCGGGTATTAGTTATAGAAAAGAAATAATAAGTTTTCGTGCATCGGAAGAATTGTGTGACTTTGATATAAATCAAGGAAAGAGAATACAATTTCCTCCTGAAATCAGTGATAAAATGGCAGTTATGTTTTATTCTCGGTTCTGGGGAAGACAAGACGTATATGCAAAAAGAAGTGTAAAAAAGATACGGGAGAAGTTAGCTACTTTCCACAATGCAATAATTTTTGGTCTGAAAATTGCTGCAGAAAGAAAAAGCAGAATATTAGTTGTAATGAATGTAAATTTAGGTCATATAAAAAATTAACTAAAGAAGATATTATAAAACATCTTCGTGGTTTATCATATAATGAATCTGATGTAATTGGTGTATATCCTTTATTGGCAGATGGAACATGTAGATTTTTAGTGTTTGATTTTGATAACCATGAAAAAGGTTCAGAAAAAAATGATTATGTAAATAATGATGATACATGGATTGAAGAAGTAGAAGCAATGCGAAAGATTTGTGTACTAATGGGAACAAAATTTATATAATTTTGGTGATACGGTTTTTTGGATACAATTACATGAACAAATGCATCGTGCTGGTTTTTATGTAAAAACAGTGGAAGATACGTGTAAACGTTTCGCTATCATTGATCAGAACATTGTTTGGTATGGAAGTATAAACCTCTTAGCAAAAAGTAATGTAGAAGATAGTATGATGCGAGTGCAAAGTTCAGAAATAGCAATGGAATTAATGGAATTAACTTTCGGAAAGGAGATGCAAGAAGATGCAAATAAAAGAAAGTGATTGGAAGAAATTTAGGAAGAAGATAGCAAATTGGCAAGAACGCTACATGGAACGATTAACAGAAGAATATGTCCAAATTTTGCAAAGTGATAAACCGGCCTCCGCTAAATTTTGGGAACTTGAAAAACGTATAAAAAAAGATAAGAAATCCCCTGGAGTATTGATCGAAATGCGACGTTCTACGGCAATAGAAAATATTGTGATTCTAGTATTGGATGGAGTAATAACATTGGATGAATTAAATGATTTTAGTGATGATTTGCAAGAAACGGTAAAATCTCTATTGGAAATATATAAAAATATATAGATGTAATATAACCGTGAAATAGGCGCAGGTTCAAGTTGACCTGCGTCTTATCGTCTTCATATTTTAAAATTTTGGAATAGGAAAAGATTTATAACAGAATACTGCTTCAGATTATAGAAATAAATGTTGGCAAGTGCTAAATTTGTCTAGATAAATATTCTTGTCATGGAATAATTCCTAATACCTTATAGAATTAGTATATCAAATATAGTGATTTAATATAAGCCTTATATTTTTGTTTTACTCTTGTATAATAAAAATAAAGATAGAGATATATCGTTAGTAAAAAGAAAGAATATGGTTACTATGGTAAACGATAAGGTGGTGTTAATATGAAAAAAAATTTAGCCATTTGTCTTTCAATATGTACGAGTCTTGGATTAATAATGATATTTCCTTCGGAATTACAGGCGAAAGAAATAGAAATTCCTGTTAGTCTTGCCTATTCAAATCCATATCCAGAGCACGATTGGATAAATTTAGGCACTATAAAGTTGGATCCAGTTCAGGTGAATTCTGCTGTAGGTGTCAGAGATGCTGTGTACGAAGTTCTTTCTAAATTTGTTGGGGTATATGGCGGCATCATTAATGATGTAATTATAAATGCTATAAAAAATACTTTTGGAAGTAAACAAACATATACTTTTTATATTAAATTGACTCAGTATGTTTCTACTGATTACATGTGGCATTACTATACTTATACGTGTTACTCAGATTCAGCATGTACTAAACCTATCGCTACTTATACGTCAACTAAATGGCAAGATAGATATACTAAACGACAAGTTGAAGAACTTCAGGAATTTTTAAAGAATAGGATGCTTTATGAAAAATATTAACCCTGAATTTAAAAAGAAATTGAAAAGCATTGGTGCAATTTGGATAATTTGGATAGTTCTTAATATAACCATTAGAAATATCATACTTATAATAAAAACTTGGGACGATATATCTATACCAATAACCGTGACATTCTTAATACTTTTACCTGATTTCATTAGGGCTTTACGAAAAAAGATTGATAAAAGGAAAGATAATTAAATTGCTGATCAAATATAATTCAAAAAAATTGATAATAACACTAGACTAAATGAAATAAGAAGTTTTATTTAGTCTTTTTGGGGCTTTAAAAAATCCTGTGGTCAAGCTTTAACACAAAGTGTGGTTGGCCTTTAACAGAATGTGTGGTCATGCTGTAACAAATTGTATGTATGAGGCTTGTTTTTACGACAAACCTTTTTCTAATACTAATGTTTGTATATTGATTCTTAAAAATTGCTTTCTATTGTTACTTTATTAATTTATGGGATGTTATTTTGTGTTGATTATTAAGTAAAATATAACGTTTTAAAAGCTATTATTAGCAATGTAACTTTTAATAAAAGATGTTGAAAAAAATATACAATTATTATATTCTGTAATTAGAAGAACTCTCAAAAAAAGAAAGGATAATAAAAATGAAAAAGAATAATATGTTTATAGAAACACTTTTAATTGTGATTTCTTTAGTTATTGCCATTGTTAGTTTTGTTTTATTTTTGATGAACAAGATTGATCAAAATACAATGTATATCATTTGTGGTATTGCAATTGTTTGTGTATTGGTTCTCCTCTATTTCAAAAATCGTAAGATCAATCGCTATGATGGAAGATTTAAAGATACATATGGGCAATAAGTAATATGAAAAAGATTATTGTATTGTTTTTTATGATTTTACTTTTTGGTTGTTATCATAATACTGAAGTAGGTAATATTTATTTAGATGATAATGTTGAAATAAATGAATTAACAAATAATACAATCGTTTATTCATGTGAAATTCAAGAAGATTTATATAATCGTGTTGAAATAATAATTAAAAATAATAATCAGGTAGAAAAAAGAAAGTTTGAATTGGCATCTGATATAGATTCTTTCAATATTGCCTTTGATTTAAACGATAATAGAGTGGATATATATGTTGGAACGGATGATTTGAATACTTATGGAGAGTTATTTACTTTACCAAGTAGTGAATATGAATTTGAATCAATTAATCATGATAAGATTTATGATTTAGGAAGTTCAACTGATGAAATTAAACTCGTTTCTTTAAAATCCGAGGACTTTCAATATGATTTATCAATGCGATTGTTTTATGAATAATTAAATAACCAGAATGATTCATTTCATCCTGGTTATTTTTTTATTTCTTTTTCAATTGTCTTTTTTCAAATAGTATACAACCAATAAAACCAATAATACTTACAATAAAGGAAGCCATATACGATAATACATTTGTTTCAGTTGCGGTATATGTATGTTTCTTATTTGGTTTTTTGTTTGTTGAAGTACTGGTTGTAGTATCTTTTTTATCAGTACTAGGTGTTTCTTCATCTGGATTTGTTGTACCTGGATTTTCAGGTTGTTCACTTGTTTCTTGTTTTAAATACGTTTGTGTTAACGCATTCTTTTTAACACCATCTGTGAAATGATATACAACACGATATCCATCTTTAATTACATCACTAATCGCAAATCCTTCATTATTTGCACTTGTATCTAATCCAGCTGGAGGAAGAACATGGGTAATAGAAATATCATCGGTACCATTAAACTTCATTTTCGCACATAAGTTATTGTATCCATTATCGGCGGCAACCCATAACTCTTTATTGATTTCATCATAGTCAAGGCCCATGGCTCCACCTAATTTAGAATCAATATCGGCAATTTGAACAGAAGACCCGTCGTTATTTAATACATAAGCATATACGTGTCCATTGTCTTCTAAAGCTACAAAGAAGATTCCATTATTAATAGAATTTGGATACATTGAACTATCGTATGGTTGATTTGTGTTTTGATCAATGATTAAGCCATTGATATCAGAATTCGAAACCCATTCTACAGCTTCAATTCCCATGTTGGCACTTACTTGTGGAAGCGAATCCGTTAAGTTCCATTCCATTTGGGCAATTAAGTCTGTGGCATCTTCATTTGGATTAACCATTAAAATTGTATTGTAGTTTGTTCCTTTATCGGAATTGTCTCGTTCACTGGCAATAAAGACCATTCCATCGGTATCAACTGTAATTCCTTCGGCATCGGGTCCAGCAGCACTTGGATTGTTGGCATCTTTTTGGAAACGAACACGTTTTCCGTTTTCAAAGCCAGGAGCAAATTCAATGTTTCCATCATCATTTACTTTAAAAATCCAGAAAGTTCCGGTTCCATTATCAACTCCATAAATCCATCCATTACGAACATCTAATCCCGAAGAATCTTCTAAGAAAGTGGATTCTGAATCAATGATATCCGCATTTTCTAGACCATTCCATTCTTCTTTATCAGGAATATCACTGAATTTATTTTCCTCTCCTGGAGTTGGTTCTTTGGTAGAACGATATTCATTTCCATTCACATTCGGATACAATCCCCAACTAGGAGTGGTATGACCTTGCCATGTTGTGGATCCAATTAAAGTATCCCCGTCATAGATACGAACAGAATCATCTTTTCCTAGTCCAAAACCAAATTCACTTTCATAGATGACATAATAGCCATTGGCATCGATTGTTGTTCCTTCTGGAATGGTATAGGCATGATTGTCTTCACTATCTTTGATGATAAGTCCTGAAATATCAATAGGCTGTGAAGTTGGATTGGCTAGTTCAATCCAATCGTCTTTTCCATCGGGATCTTTTGATTGAACTTCATTTAATACGACAGGATTTAATTTAATATTAATAGAACCTTTTGTAGAAGTTTCATAGTCTACAAATTCACCTGTTCCATCAGGAATACGAGCAAATACACCATTGGCATGATTTGTCCATGCATATTCATCGATGACTTGTCCATTGCTAGCGTGTAAAGTAACACAGTCTTCTTTTCCTAATCCAAATGAAAATTGATTGTTTTCTTCAAAGACAAAGTATTCACCAGCTTTTAAAATCGTTCCCATTGGTAAAGGATTTACATCACTACTATGTTTATCTGGATCATTGTCTAAAATATACCAACCCGAAATATCAATGTCTTGTGAACTTGTGTTTTTAATTTCAACCCAATCATTGGTATCGCCATTGGATTCAATTTCATTAATCACAATTCCTTCAGGAGCATACCAATCATTGGCATAGCCTTTGGTTTCTTTAGTGATTGTGAAAGCACCTGTTCCATCAGGAAATCGACCAATAGAAGCAAGAGCTGGGTCACCATTATAAGAAGCGTGTTCTGTCCAAGAAATGGAATCTAATAAGTTTCCTTTGTCATCAAATAAACGAATCGAATCACCGGATCCAATTCCAATAGCACTTTCAAACGTTCCATTGATTCCTTCACTTTTCGCATCAACTACAAGTAAGGAATTGGCTTGAATTATTGTTCCTTCTTTGAATTTAAAACTATGGTCATCCGAGTTATCACGAATCTCAAATCCTGAAATATCTAAAGCTTCTGTACCAATATTCATTAATTCAACCAAATCATCTGGACTAGAATTCACTTCATTGATCACCAAGGTTGTCACCTTTTCAACAGATGTATCAATTACTTGATTGTTTGTACCCTTGGTAGCGGATGTATCTACAAATGCACCGGTTCCATCCGGAATACGAGCAAATGTTCCATTGGCATGACTATTCCATGCATAAGAATCCATTACATTTCCATTTCCATCATATAAAGTCACACTATCATTTTTACCAAGTCCAAAATTAAAATCGACAGTTTCATTTAAAACAAGAATTTGACCTGGATTTAAAATAGTTCCACTTGGTAAAGGAACAGTATCACTTAGATGTTTATCAGGTTCATTGTCTAAAATGTACCATCCTGAAATATCAACAGGTACATTGGAAGTATTAATTACTTCCACCCAGTCATTGGCATCGCCATTGGATTCAATTTCATTAATCACAACTCCATTTTCTTGAGCATATACATTCATCATTGGTAGTACACTACTTGTAAGTGTTCCAGCCAATAAACAAGTCATTACTTTTTTATTCATTTAGTCTCCCTCTTCATTTTTGTCTTAACTATAAAGGAAGAAAATAAATAAAATTTGATTAAAAGGTAAATACCAGGAGATTTATTTGTAAATATTTCTTAACTTAAGTATAAATACAACTTATTTTTTTATAATGACATTTTTCCAAGAAATAAAAAACAATGAAGAATAATCTTCACTGTTTAATCTTATTTTCAAATTTAGATTTACTTGAATGAGTGTGTACTTTTGTTGGATATTTTAAATCAAAACAAGCAGTACATAATTCATGTCCATGAGGAACAATTTGTTTTAACTGATCAACGGTTAAATACGCCAAGGAATCTACTTCGATGATTTTAGCGATTTCTTCAATGGTGTGTTGATTGGCAATTAGGTTATCAGGAGAATCGATGTCGGTTCCATAGTAACAAGCACCAATAAATGGTGGGGAAGAAATACGCATATGAATTTCTTTGGCGCCGGCTTGGCGTAAAGCACGAATGATTTTTCGACAAGTAGAACCACGAACAATAGAATCATCCACTAAAATAATGCGTTTTCCATTAATAACATCGTGAATGGGATTTAATTTAATGTTTAAAGCAGTATCTCGTTGTGAAGTTGTAGGAGAAATAAAGGTACGACCGATGTATTTGTTCTTAACAAAACCATGGGTGTAAGGAATTTTGCTGGCATTGGCGTATCCTAAAGCCGCATCTAGTCCTGAATCAGGGACACCAATAACTAAGTCAGCTTCAACGTTATCATTTTGGGCTAAGAATTCACCGCATTTTAAACGAGCCATGTGGACGTTATAGCCATCGATATTGGAATCCGAACGAGCAAAGTAAATATATTCAAACGCACAAAGTGATTTAGGACATGTTTCACATAAACTTTTATTCGAGTGAATGCCACTGTTTGATACTGTGACAATTTCACCAGGTAAAATATCACGAACAAATTTAGCACCCACTGCATCTAAAGCACATGTTTCCGAGGCAAATACGATATCTCCATCGTCTCTTTGTCCCATGCATAATGGTCTAAATCCATGAGGGTCTCTTACCGCAATTAATTTTGATGGACTTGAAATCACAAGTGAAAACGCTCCTTCTAATTTTTGTACAGCCTTATAAACAGCTTCTTCAATACTTTTAGAAGTTAAACGCTCATGAACAATGGTATAGACAATGCTTTCAGTGTCACTGGTTGTATAGAAAATAGAACCCGTACTTTCTAATTCTTTTCGTAATTCATACGAATTGACTAAGTTTCCATTATGAGCTAAAGCTAAGTTCCCATTCATGTGATTGATACAAATAGGTTGCGCATTCTTTTTGGCATCTAATCCCGTTGTTCCATAGCGAACATGACCAATGGCAATGTGTCCTTGAGGCATCGCATGTAAATGTTCATTGGTAAAGACTTCGCTCACCAATCCTTTATCTTTGTAGCAAGTAAGAAGACCATCGTCATTCACAACAATACCGGCACTTTCTTGTCCTCTGTGTTGTAGTGAGTACAAAGCGTAATAACTTAAAGAAGCGACATCTTTTCTGTGTTTCGAAAAAATCCCAAAGACACCACATTCCTCATGAAAATGTTCCATTTTAATTCCTCCTGAAAATAAAAAAAGGCGCACTAAAACAATTGTTTAGTGAACGCCTTTGTTCATGAAAAAACAATATCACTTTTGATACTTATTTTCAAGAATGGGAACAAGTTTATACAACATTGTTAGAATCGTTTGCTTTTGTGATAAAACACTGTTTTTTAAAAAACGAAATACCATATCCGATAACTTTATTATATTTTTTATACTTAATATTTGATAAATATCGTTTATCAATGATTTGTTTACTAGCTTTCTTACTATCATCAATTAAATCATCAAGTGTCTTGGAATGTTTACATTCAATTATTAATACCGTTTCATCAAGTCTTCTTGGTAATATTTCAATATCAAATCTTCCATTTCCAGATTCTTTATTTGAACTGACTTCTAAGCCTTGAAATAAACCTAATAAAAAGCCATGATAAAAGCTTTCATAATTATCATAATAACTGATACTTTTTTCTAGGATATCATTTAACATTGATTGTGCTTTTTCAACTTTTTCATCATTCAATAAAGCAATTAATTGATTTTTATATTGAAATTGAATTTCACTAAAATAATCCATAAAACTTTTCTCGTAAATCTTATAAACTTCTTTATTAGGAATGATGAGTTCATAAACTTCATTGGGAACAATTTCTTTATGGACTTTTAGATATCCAGTCATTAATAAAAAACTATAAATGTTATGAATATTGTCCATGTCACGATATGTCAATTCAGGATTGATTTTCTTTTTTAGTGTTTTACCTTGCATTAATAATTCAAATTCATCATGCAATGTTTGATCACTTTGTTTAATGTAGTTCACAACAATATCATTTCCACTTGTATTAGACCAAAAAGAAATAGGTTGTAGACTATCTTTTTGAAGTTTTCTATCCACATACATTAAAGTACTCCATGGAGTGTAGATTTCTGTATCACCGAATAAGTATCCATCATACCATTCTTTAACTTCTTGAATGTATTGCCCCAATCCATAATAATCCAATAAGTTTTTAACTTCTTCATGAGTAAATCCAAAACGCTGACTAGACTTAATATCTAAAATAGAGAATGATTTAAAATTATTTAATCCCGTAAAGATACTTTCTTTTGAAATCCTTAAACATCCCGTTAATATTCCTTTTTCTAAAGATGAATTGGTTTTAAGGGAACTACTAAATACACTTCTTAAAAAATCAACCATGTCTTCGTAGTATCCATTTTCATAAGCAGATTGTAAAGGAACATCATATTCATCAATCAAAATAATAACTTTACTTTGATAGTGTTTTTCTAAACAATAAGTAAGATAGTTCAAAGCATTTTGTAGTTCTATTTCTGTTGCAGTTCCATTTTCATATTTAATCAATGTTGATTTATCACTTTCATTTAAAATATCACTATTTAATAATTCAGTATTATTTTTTAAAAACATGCTGATTAAGTAAGAAAACATTGATAATTGATTATCGAATGTTTTATTTTTCATATCTTTTAAAGATATGAGGATAACAGGATATTTGTTTTGATACTTCATAATTTCTTTATCTTTAGAAATATCTAATCCATCAAATAAGTATGAATTTTCTTTTTCTTTATTTGAAAAGAAATAATATAGCATACTCATATTTAGTGTTTTTCCAAATCTTCTAGGTCTTGTATATAGTGCTAATTTTTCATTGAATACATCTTTAATAAATAATGTTTTATCAACGAAATAATAATTATTATCAATGAGTTCTTTGAAATTTTCTATTCCAATTGGTAATTTTTTCATATTATACATGCACCTTTCAATGACTTCATTATATCATTTCCACAATTATAATTTTAATCATATTACAACAAAAGGCACACTTTTCATTTTTATTTCCAAGAATGGGAACAGGAACATTTGTTCCTAAATAAAATACTATTATTTAAATGTAGAAACCGGTTATCTACAAGAAAATGATTTATTTTTTTTCTGGAATACGTTTTCTTTTTAAAAGTGCGATTAAATTTTTTCCTTCTACTGAATTAGGATTTACAACTACCGTTTCCATCATTTTGCCCTTGAGTGAAAGTAATATTTGGTTTTCTAATATTTTATAACTTATAACGTCATTATAAGAAAAAGTTCGCTTAACATTATCAGTTTCAGAAGTGAATATATCTTCCTCAAAAGTCATTGTATAGGGGATCTCTATTTTTTTATACATGAGTTGAAATCAATCACATTGTAAACTAAAATATTTTTTTCTTGTGAAACAAACAAAAATGTTTACGCAGAGTACCCATAAAGTTGTTAAAGTTATACAAATATATCCGAATTTTTTTTGTTGCGTTGTATGAGTTAGTAGAATCATAAAAATGATAAGGATAATACAAACACAATTTTTCTTTTTTAAATTAGGAAAAACTCCTTTATAATATAATTCTTTGAGAGAATCTTTAGTGATTATTCCTTTAATTTCCATCGTTTCTTCTCCTGATTAATTAAATTTTTTACCACATTTCAATTGGCTTTATGTCTAAATCTAATGTTTTAATACTGTTGGGACAATTGTTACGAATTTCTTGTGCTAACATTTCATCTGTTATATCTAATGGATAAAGATAAATTATATTCCCGGATACATATATCGTATAATCTACATCGTAGTCATATTGAGTAGTGAAATCATAACAAGAAGTAATGTTTCTAGGAATTAAATTAATGTCAACTTGAGAAATATATGCTTTTTGTTCAGCATCATATGTACCAAAAACAGCTTCATTACTATTCTTTTTCCATTTTAAGAATGTCTGTATTTGATGACCTTTGGCATTGATGTCTGGTTTACTGAAATAAGAAATTTCATCTAATACTTCATTAGAATCCGTAATATTTTCAAATTTTATATCTTTACACAGTTCGGGTAAATTCACAAAATCTGTTTCAGAATAGTCAATTTTAAATTTCTTTTCAAAATTTTGTATTAAAGTATTTTCTTGTTTTATTAATTCCTCTAATAATGGAACATTATCATATGAGATTGATTCATTACTTTGAATTTTAAGTTCACCTGAAGAAGTTATAGTATCAAAATAATGTTGGTCATGATAGATCACATTGGTATATTTCATTGAATAATTTTTATATTCAGAATCAGTTGATTCGACAAATAATTGTTCGTTATTAATTGTTCCATTTTTTTCAGTAGTTGTGACATCGTAGTAATAAGATATTCCTTCATCTGAGAAAAAATAGGATATTGTTTCATTGTCATTGATATTTCGTATCGCTAAATTAGGATGATTTTTCACACCATCTTCAATATTTATATTCCATTCTCCTTGAATATAATCTTTATAATTAATGGCTTTGGCCGTTAGATTCCAAAAATCTTCGGGCACTTTATTTTTTTGAATGTAATGATAAACAACTAAACTAGCTAAGCACATGATAATTATCAGTAATAAAAGTTGTTTACTGTTTTTTTTATGCATAAATATACTCCTTAATTTAAGTTATTATAAATATTTATCTTTTAATGGTATCTTTTTTTTCTTTAGTAGATTTTCTATTTGTTGACCTTGTGGAGAATGAGTATCGACGATTACATTAAGTATTGTCTTTGCTGGAAAATAGATTATAAATTGATCATTTAATTTTTTGTAATACAAAATATCTTCATAAGACAGATTTTTTTCTTTTGATGAATTTATTTTTTGTGTTATTTGGTTATCTTCAAAAATTGTTTCAACTATACATTCTGATTGATTATATAAAACTTTCATTCTTTTCAAAGATACTTTATAAATCATTATATAATAAAGAAGAGAAATAAAGTATATAAGACAAATAATTAAAACTAGTAACATATAATCATCAATGTTTGTTTTATTTGATTTACTATAAAGGATAAGCAATAAAAAGAACAAACAGGCTGCAAAATATCTCTTTTTATTTATGGAAGAACCTTGTGCGTAGTACAAAGTTTCGAGTAAAATTTTTTTATTATAGATTCCTTTTACGGTTATCATGTAATTGCATCCTCCTGTTTGATTATTATAAATAGAAAGAGATATAAATACAATATTAATGATTAAAATTTATAACAAATGTATTTATTAAACAATTTCGATATAATCTATAACATCTTATAATAAAATATCACAATGAATAAAGATGATAATAAAAAATACAAGACGAATGGCTCTTTTTTTGATACTATATGTATATGGTTTTTTCAGTAATAAATTTAATCTGTGTGATTGGCATTAGTGCCATCAGTACAATAATATTATTATCGAATAAAAAACGGTCTATAAAGCAAGGGAGCTTAATTTTATTGTTGATAAGCATATTTATGTTTTTTGTGTTTGAAAACATGTATTATGAAGTTGTGCTATACAATTCATATTCTTATTTTTATATTGGTGCATTGATCATAAATATAATATTGTTGTTTGTCAGAGAATCATAGATTCTCTTTTTTAGTGTATAATTAGTAATAGTGAGGTAACTATGCAAGATAAATATATTCATATTAAAGGAGCAAGAGAAAATAACTTAAAAAACATTGATCTTGATATTCCTAAAAATAAATTAGTCATTATGACTGGTGTATCCGGTAGTGGAAAAACATCATTGGCTTTCGATACGATTTATGCCGAAGGACAAAGACGATATATGGAATCTTTATCGGCATATGCTCGTCAATTCTTAGGAAATAGCGAAAAACCGGATGTTGATCAAATTGAAGGGTTATCACCAGCTATTGCCATTGACCAAAAAACTACATCGAATAATCCGCGTTCTACAGTAGGAACCGTAACTGAAATTTATGATTATTTGCGTTTATTGTATGCGCGTATTGGAGTTCCTTATTGTCCAACCCATAATGAACCCATTCAAGGAAACACCATTAAAGAAATGGTTGACCGTATTATGCAGTTTCCCGATAAAACAAGATGTACGATTTTATCTCCTATTGTCGAAGGAAAAAAAGGAACGCATAAAGACTTAATTGAAAAACTAATGAAAGAAGGCTATGTCCGGGCTCGTATTGATGGGGAAATTGTTTATCTAGAAGAAGTGGAACCATTAGAAAAAAATAAGAAACATACCATTGATGTCGTAGTCGATCGTATTGTGAAAAGCGATGATCGTTCCCGTTTCTATGATTCTTTAGAAACAGCTTTAAAACTAAGTGAAGGCTTGGCCATTTGTATGACACCCGATGAAGAAATCTTATTTTCTAGTAACTATGCATGTAAAGTATGTGGATTCTCTGTACCTAAACTAGAACCTAAGTTATTTTCTTTTAATGCACCTTTTGGAGCTTGTCCAGAATGTAAAGGACTAGGATTTACCCAACGCGTGGACTTAGACTTATTAATTCCAGATCGAAACAAAAGTATTAATCAAGGTGGAATTCAATTTTATAAAAATATCGTCAATACCGAAAATCTAGAATGGCAAAGAATTCAGGCATTAATTGATTACTATGAAATTGATAAAGATGTACCCATTAAAGATTTACCCAAAAAACAATTAGACTATATATTATATGGTAGTGATGTACCAATTGAATATGAAACCCATTCTCGTGGAGGAATTCATGCCAAGAAATTTGACTACATTGAAGGTGTCGTTCCAATGATTGAAAGACGCTATATGGAAACAACATCGGCTTCTTCAAGAGAATGGTATGGATCCTATTTAGCTGATTGTGTTTGTTTAAAATGTAAAGGAGCTCGTTTAAATCCACAGGCATTGAGTGTTAAAGTGGAGGGATTAAATATTTATGAAGCTTGTTGCTTAAGCGTAAGCGAAGCCTTGGATTTAATTTCTCATCTTCAATTAACGGAAATGGAACAAAAAATCAGTCACTTAATTGTTAAGGAAATTAAAAATAGATTAACATTCTTAGATAACGTTGGTCTTTCATATATTACTTTAGATCGTTTAGCTTCTACTTTATCTGGAGGAGAAGCCCAGCGAATTCGCTTGGCAACACAAATTGGTTCTCGTTTAACTGGAGTTATGTATGTGTTAGATGAACCAAGTATTGGTTTACACCAAAGAGACAATGATAAATTAATCGCATCTTTAAAAGAAATGCGTGATTTAGGGAATACCTTAATTGTGGTAGAACACGATGAAGATACCATGAGAGCCAGTGATTATATTGTAGACATTGGACCTGGTGCTGGTGTTCATGGAGGACAAGTTGTTGCTGCTGGAACACCACAAGAAATTATGGACAATCCTAATTCTATAACAGGAATGTATTTAAGTGGTAAAAAACGAATAGAGGTTCCTAAAGTTCGTCGCAAAGGAAATGGTAAAAAATTAAGAGTTGTACAAGCAACGCAAAACAACCTTAAAAAAGTTACCGTTGACTTTAAATTAGGATGCTTGAATGTCGTAACAGGAGTATCTGGATCGGGTAAATCAAGTTTAGTTACCGAAGTATTAACCCATGGCATTCAACATTACCTGGGACGTTTACGTGTTAAACCAGGTCAATGTAAAGAAATCAAAGGATTAGAAAACGTAGATAAGATTATTGAAATTGGACAAGATCCAATTGGAAGAACCCCACGAAGTAATCCAGCTACATATACGGGTGTATTCGATGATATTCGTGATTTATTCGCATCGACCAAAGAAGCGAAAATGTTAGGATATGATAAATCTCGTTTTTCTTTCAATGTGAAAGGAGGACGATGCGATGCTTGTCAAGGCGATGGAATTCTAAGAATTTCGATGCATTTTTTACCGGATGTATATGTGCCATGTGATCAATGCCATGGTTCACGATACAACGAAGAAACACTACAAGTGACTTATAAAGGAAAAACCATTGCCGATGTCTTAAATATGACAGTAGAAGAAGGAGTGGAATTCTTTAGTAACATTTCTAAAATTAAACACCGCCTTCAAACATTAAATGACGTAGGTCTTTCTTATATTAAATTAGGACAAAGTGCAACTACTTTATCAGGAGGAGAAGCACAGCGTGTAAAACTTGCTAGTGAACTTCAAAGAAAGGCAACGGGTAAAACGGTCTTTGTCTTAGATGAACCAACGACTGGTTTACATAGTGAAGATGTGAATAAGTTAATTGATGTTCTTCAAAGATTAGTAGACAATGGGGATACAGTGATTGTGATTGAACATAATCTTGATGTTATCAAGTGTGCGGATTATATTATTGATATGGGTCCTGAAGGTGGAAACGATGGAGGAACGGTTGTTTGCACGGGGACACCTGAACAAGTGGCGGCTTGTGAACAGAGTTATACAGGACAGTATTTAAAGCCTTTATTGGAAAGGGGGCATGAGCATGTGCAAAGTAACGACAAAGAAATTAGCGAATAAATTTAATTGGAAACAGATTACCGGAAATGAAGAGTCTTTACATCGTCCGATTCTTTTAGCGGATATTAATCGTCCGGGATTGGAATTAGCGGGGTATTTTGACTATGCTCAACAAAAGCGTGTAGTCGTCATTGGAAATAAAGAAATTCATTATATTATCAATAAAATGGATGAAGTAGCGCAACGTCGAAATTTTGAATTTATTACCAATGAATCAACACCGGCTATCGTCATTACCAATGGCCATGATTGTCCACCGGTATTGGCTGAAATTGCGAATCGTAAAAATATTGCGGTATTTTCTACCGAAGAAAATACAACGAATACAAGTGTTAAAATCACGAGTTATTTAGATGAATTATTAGCTCCTTCTATTGTCATGCACGGTGAATTAATGCGAATTCATGGAATTGGTGTCTTAATTGTTGGTGAAAGTGGAATGGGAAAAAGCGAAATTGCCTTAAGCTTAATTCAAAAAGGACATCAATTAATTGCCGATGATCGTGTGGATTGCTTCAAAATTCACAACAATTTAATTGGACGTGTTTCTCCAATGTTAGAAGGATTTATGGAACTAAGAGGAGTCGGAATTATTAACGTAGCTAGAATGTATGGCGTGGGTTCGTATGCTAGAGAATGCGAAGTATCGTTATTAATTGAATTAGTTCCATTTGATGATAAAATTGATTACGATCGCGTAGGAATTGAAGAAAAAGAATATGTAGATATTTTAGGTGTTAAAATCTTAAAGCTACAAATTCCAGTTAGTATGGGACGTCCAATGGCAACGATTATTGAAACAGCGGTGTTCCATTATATGTTGCTTCGCGATGGCAAAGATGCGGCTAAAGAGATTGAGCATCTTGTCTTAGAAGAAATCAAGAAAAATGCGGAGGAAGCAGATAGTGAGTGATAAGATTTTTATTTCTATTGGTCCTTTCACTATTACATGGTATGCACTCTTTATTTTAACAGGGGTTGTTGTTGCTTATGAATTATCACAAAGAACAATGAAAAAATGGAAATATAGTTCTTCGGTATTAGAAGACTATATTATTCCTATGATGTTTTTTGGGATATTAGGAGCTCGTTTGTATTATGTAATCTTTGAATGGGATTATTATGCACGTTTTCCCGAAGAAATTATTAAAATCTGGCATGGTGGCTTAGCTATTCATGGGGGATTAATTGCCGGGGTTATCTTTAGTATTTATTACTTTAAAAAGAAGAAAATTTCAATTTATCGTATGATGGATTGTATTTTACCAAATGTAATGATTGCACAAGCCTTTGGAAGATGGGGAAACTTCATGAATCAAGAAGCGTTTGGGGGAGTTGTTAGTGAATCATTTATTAATCATTTCCCAAACTTTATTAAAGAAAGAATGTTTATTAATGGAGCGTATCATCATCCAACTTTCTTATATGAAAGTGTTTTAAATGTGATTGGTTTCATTGTTATTTATATGATTCGTAAAAAAGGTTTAAAGAAACAAGGCGATGCTGGTTTTATGTATTTAATATGGTATGGATGTATTCGTTTCTTTATTGAAGGACTAAGAACGGATTCTTTAATGTTAGGTCCATTACGTGTAGCACAATTGGTTTCTTTAATTTTTATCGTGGTTGGTATTTTAGGACTAATAGGTGTTGGTTATATATATAGTAAACCGGTTGTTTTATTTGACTTAGATGGAACACTTCAAGATAGTAAACAAATGGTTATGGAAACTTTTAAACAAGTATTCAAAGAAAGAAAACCAGAAATCACATTGTCACAAGATGAATTGGATTCTTTTTTTGGACCGACTTTAGAAGAATCATTTGGTAAGTATTTTGATGAATCAGAAATTGAAGGATTGATTGCTCGTTATCAAGAAATTAATTTAGAAATGCATCATACGATGTTGCATGAAATTGATCATGCCACAGAGGTATTAAAACAATTAAAAGAAGATGGATATCACATGGCCATTGTTTCCAATAAACGAAGAAAAGCAGTAGAATTAGGTGTGGAAGTGAATCACTTTGAACCTTATTTTGAAGCTATACTTGGAAAAGAGGATTTACCACAACCAAAACCAAGTGGAACGGGTTTAATTGAAGCTTGTTCAAGATTGAATGTATCAAGAGACAATGTTGTTTATGTAGGCGATGCCAAGGGTGATATGTTGGCAGCAAAAGATGTTGCCATGACATGTATTGGTTTTAGTTTGGAACAAAAGCGTCTAGATCAAATGAAAGAAGCCAATCCTGATTATTTGATTACGGATTTAAGAGAAATAATTGATATTGTTAAGGAGAAAAGAACATGGAACGATACTACGATTTGGTAATCGTCGGAGCAGGACCAGCTGGATGTACAGCGAGTTTATATGCCTCAAGAGCCGGGTTATCAACTTTATTATTAGATAATGGAGCCCCAGGAGGAAAATTAATTAAAACATTTGAAATTGCCAATTACCCTGGAACAGGTGTTTTATCCGGTGTTGATTTAGCGATGAAGATGTTTGAACAAGCAACCGCCTTTGGAGCTACTTATGAATATGGAGATGTAGCTGAAATCACAAAAGATAAAGTTGTGAAATTAAGCGATGGACAAGAAATTCAAGCCAAAGCAGTTTTAATTGCCACTGGTACTAAAGAAAGATTATTAAACATTCCAGGAGAAAAAGAAAACATTGGACGTGGTGTGTCTTTTTGTGCGGTATGTGATGGTGCATTTTTCAAAGATAAAGATGTAGTTGTCATTGGAGGAGGAAACTCAGCTTTAGAAGAATCTATGTATTTAACGAAGTTTGCCAATGTCACAATTGTTATTCGTCGTGATGTTTTCAGAGCTGAAAAACAAATTCAAGAACAAGTCGAAGCCAATGATAAAATTAAAATTATCACTAAACATATTCCCAAAGAAATTGTAAGTGAAAACGGAAAAGTAAGTGGCATTGTATTAGAAAACGTAGACACTCATGAAACACAGACCATTCCTTGTTCCGGAATTTTCCCTTATGTAGGACAAGATCCTATGACACAATCTTTAAAAGACTTGGGAGTTTGTGATGAAAGAGGATATGTCATTGTGGATAAAAACATGGAAACATGTATTCCTGGTATTTATGCAGCTGGGGATGTAATTCAAAAGGATTTACGTCAAGTTGTTACGGCAACCAATGATGGAGCAATTGCGGCTCAACATATTTTTCATAGTATTTCGAATTTATAATTGAAAGTTGTCACTTTGTGGCAGCTTTTTTTTTGTTCTTCGCTTTTTATCTTTATTTTACTTTCTGGTGTGTTAAAATATGTACATTGAGATAAGGAGAACATAAATGAAAATTCTTGTAATCGGTACAGGTGGAAGAGAACATGCTCTAGCCTTGGCGGCATCGAAATCTTCTATGGTTGAAAAAGTATATTGCGCTCCAGGAAATCCTGGTATGGCTACTTTTGGTGAATGTGTAGACATTAGTGCCAGTGACATTGATGGTCTAGTTTCTTTTGCCAAATCAAATGATGTTGACTTAACAATCGTTGGTCCAGAAGCTGTTTTATCATTGGGTGTTGTAGATGCCTTTGAACAAGCGGGATTAAAAATTTTTGGTCCAACTCAAAAGGCAACACAAGTTGAATCGAGTAAAGATTTTGCCAAGAATATTATGAAAAAATATAATATTCCTACGGCTGAATATCAAACTTTTGATAACTATGAACAAGCGGTTGCTTATGTAAAAGAAAAAGGAGCACCTATCGTTGTTAAGGAAGATGGTTTAAAAGCTGGTAAAGGTGTTACGGTTGCCCAAAGTGTTGCTCAAGCCATTGAAGCTTTAGATATTGCCTTCGCCATCGAAGGAAATAAAGTTGTCATTGAGGAATGTTTAGTGGGATTTGAGTTTTCATTGATTTGTTTAGTACATAATGATTTAGTTGTACCACTTGAAGTCGCCCAAGACCATAAGTGTGTAAACGACGGGGATACGGGACCTAATACAGGTGGAATGGGTTCTTATTCGCCAGTTAAAAAGATTACGCCTGAAATTATTCAAGAAGCTACAGATACAATCATGGTTCCTATGGCAAAAGCTATGATGGAAGAAGGAGTGCCTTTCACTGGTTTCTTATATGGTGGATTAATGCTTTGTGAAGATGGTATTAAAACAATTGAATTTAATGCTCGTTTTGGAGATCCAGAAGCAGAGGTTATTTTATGTCGTTTAGAATCAGATTTTGTTCAAGCTATTTTAGATGTAATGGATGGAAAAGAAGTTAACTTAAAATGGTCGAATAAAGTGAGTCATGGTGTTGTCATGGCTAGCACCAACTATCCTGCAAGCTCAACAAAAGGTGCTTTGATTACAGGATTAGACAATAGTGATGCATTGATTTATCACATGGGAACAAAGATGACAGACCAGGGATTGGTTACCAATGGGGGTCGTGTGTTAATGGTTGTGACAATGGAAGATACATTGGAACAAGCGTTTGCGCATACGTATGCAGAAGTTGAAAAAATTAAATGCGATGAATTATTTTATCGTCATGATATTGGAAAGAAGGATATGTAGATGGAAAAATTGGAATTTGAATGTTACACGTTATCACCACTTGATGGAAGATATGGATTTGTCAAAGATGAATTAAAAGAATATTTCAGTGAATATGCTTTAGTAAAATATCGTGTATTTGTCGAAATTCAATGGTTAAAATTCTTAATTGAAAATGTGGAATGTTCTGTTTTAAATCAATTTGATGAAAAGGATATGGATAAAGTAGAAAGTATCACAAAAGATTTTAACTACGAAGCTTTCAAACAAATTAAAGAAATTGAACAAACAACAAGACACGATGTAAAAGCTGTTGAATACTATATCGATGGTAAGTTAAGAGAATGTGGTTTAGATTTCTTACAAAGTTTTGTGCACATTGGATGTACTTCTGAAGATATCAATAACACTTCTTATGCTCTAATGATTCGTGATGGTCTAAAAAATGTATGGCTTAAAAAAGCACATGAATTAGCGGATACAATTGATGAATTAGCAGAAAAATATAAAGCCATTCCTATGTTAGCTCATACCCATGGACAACCAGCAACACCAACAACAATTGGAAAAGAATTTAAAGTGTATTCTTATCGTATGCATGAAAGTCTACGTAATGTTGAAAGTATTCAAATTAAGGCAAAATTTAATGGAGCTACAGGAAATTATTCCGCTATTGAAACACCTTTCCCAAATATCAATTGGCCGGAAATGAATAAGAAATTTGTAGAAGAATATCTTCATTTAGCTTTCAACCCATTAACAACCCAAATTGAAAGTCATGACTATACTTGTCATATTTTAGATGGTGTTCGTCATTTCAATAATGTTTTAGTGGATTTAGATGTAGATATGTGGTTATACATTTCAATGGAATATTTCAAACAAATTCCTGTTAAAGGAGAAGTTGGAAGTTCTACTATGCCTCATAAAGTTAATCCAATTCGTTTTGAAAACAGTGAAGCTAATGTGGATATGTCAAATTCAATTTGTATGTCACTTTCTAATAAACTTCCTAAATCAAGAATGCAACGTGATTTAAGTGATTCAAGTAGTCAAAGAAATTTAGGATTAGCTTTTGGTTATTCTTTACAAGCTATGAATGAAACAATGAATGGATTGGCTAAGTGTGTTATTAATGAAGAAAAATTGGCAAATGATTTAAATGAAAAATGGGAAGTATTGGCAGAACCAATTCAAACGATGTTAAGAAAATATGGAATCGCAGATGCATATGATCAATTAAAAGCACTAACTCGTGGAAAAAATATTTCTAAAGAAGCCATTATGGAATTTGCGCATAGCTTAGATGTATTAAGTGATGAAGATCGTCAAACTTTATTGGATATGACGCCTGCTTCTTATATCGGTGAAGCTTGTAAGTTAGTTGATATTGATGTGAAATAGCTTTCATTTTAAAAAATTGATGTTATAATAAAATTAATCAAGCAGCTGACGGTTTAAGTGGAGCACCACGTGCTGTTTGAAATATAAAGCCGACCGTCTGGGCAATTCGTTTTGAGTTGCCCTTTTTTTTAAAAGGAGAAAAAACATGGCAAAAAGTGATTTAGAGATTGCACAAGAATGTGTGATGGAACCAATTGAAAAAGTAGCAGCTAAAGTAGGAATTCCAGAAGATCAGTTAGAACACTATGGAAAATATAAAGCAAAATTGTCTTTTGATTATTTAAAACAAATTGAAAACAATAAAATGGGAAAACTAATTTTAGTTACTGCAATTAATCCAACAAAAGCTGGAGAAGGAAAATCCACAACAACCGTTGGATTAGGAGATGCCTTAAATAAATTAGGAAAACGTACGATGATGGCACTTCGTGAACCTTCATTAGGTCCTGTTTTTGGTCTTAAAGGAGGAGCTACTGGAGGAGGATATGCGCAAGTTGTTCCTATGGAAGATATCAACTTACATTTTACAGGGGATATGCACGCCATTACATGTGCTAATAACTTAGTCAGTGCTATCTTGGATAATCACATTTACCAAGGAAATGAATTAAATATTAATCCGGAAACCATTACTTTCAAACGTTGTTTAGACATGAACGATCGTACTTTACGTGATATTACCATTGGGCAAGGTGCTAAAGTCAATGGTGTAGAAAGAAAAGATGGATTCAATATCACTGTCGCATCAGAAATTATGGCTTCTTTATGTTTGGCTGATGATTTAATGGATTTAAAGAAACGTTTTGGAAATATGTTAGTGGCATATACATATGATGAAAAACCAGTTTATGTTCGTGATTTAAAAATTGAAGGAGCTCTTGCCATGGTAATGAAAGATGCCATCCTTCCTAATGTTGTTCAAACACTTGAACATAATCCTGTATTAATTCATGGTGGACCATTTGCCAATATTGCCCATGGATGTAATAGTGTCATTGCCACTAAAGCAGCGCTTCGTTTATCGGATTATACAGTTACTGAAGCTGGTTTCGGTGCTGATTTAGGAGCAGAAAAATTCTTAGACATTAAGTGTCGTTATGCAAACTTACATCCAAATGCTGTAGTTATTGTTGCCACAATTCGTGCTTTAAAACAACATGGTGGAGTAAGCTATGAAGACTTAAAAGAAGAAAATGTAGAAGCTTTATTAAAAGGTTGTGAAAACTTAGCGAAACACATTGATACGGTTCAACAATTTGGTTTACCATATGTTGTTGCGATTAATGAATTTGCCACAGATACAAAAGCTGAAGTTGAAGCCTTAGAAAATTGGTGTACAGAACACAATCATCCTATGTCTTTATCACAAGTATGGGCAAAAGGAGGGGATGGAGCTATTGATTTAGCGCAAAAAGTTATTGCGGCATGTGATCAAGAAAATAACTTCAAACCTTTATATGATTTAGATCAATCTATTGAAGAAAAAATTGAAACTATTGCCAAGAAAGTATATGGAGCTGATGGAGTAGATTTTACGGATGAAGCGAAAGAACAATTAGAAAAATTCAAAGCTCAAGGATGGGATAAACTTCCTGTATGTATGGCTAAAACACAAATGTCATTAACAGATGATGGAAAAATCATGGGACGTCCAACAGGATTTAGAATCACGGTACGTGAACTTCGTCCTTCATTAGGAGCTGGTTTCATTGTTGCCTTAACAGGTAAAGTATTGACAATGCCTGGTCTTCCTAAAGTGCCAAGTGCATTAAATATGGATATTGATGAAAACGGAAAAATCACGGGATTATTCTAATTATTAATTTTATAGGAAAGGGGGCTAATAATAAGATACCAATCTTATTATTGGTCCTTTTTGTGATATAATGAATAATAGTTGCAGGAGTGGTGGAATGGCAGACACGCTATCTTCAGACGGTAGTGGAGCAATCCGTGTGGGTTCAAGTCCCATTTCCTGCACCATTGTATTTGAGAATTAGAAATGAATCTAATTCTTTTTTTATTTTGAAAAGAATTATAAATAAAAAAAGATAACATAGTTATCTCTTACAAATGTTATTATATCATGTATAAACTGTAATTATAAGAATGTTTTTTTATATTTTTTAAGTAATATAAAATTATAAATAGGAAAGGATATTGATTGAGATGGGAAGTGAATTTATATATCTATAATAAAAAAATTTAGGCCATTCTAGTTTATTATAGATTTTTTAATCAAAATGGCTAGAAAGGAAAATGCTTATGAAAAAGCTATTAAACTATTTAGTATGTTTCGTTCTTTGTTTATCTTTTTTCTCTATAAATATAAAAGCGAATGAATTCATTATTGATCATCAAGCAAACGGAAGAAAAGTAAGCTACGAAGAAATAATAAATAAAATATCGGATATCAATGAGTGTAGTTTAGATGAAGCAGAAGAATTTTTGGTTTCATCACATTTAAAAAATAATAATGAACTAACGTATGGAATCAATCAAGAAACATATCAACAAGCACTAAATCAAGTCAGAGCTTTAAGTTATTGGGAAGATCGTATTTATGTGAATTCTTATAATTATAGTTATCCAGCTAAATTATTTGTTTATTATTCTTATGCAGGCACAACTTCGCAAAGACATATTCAAGAAATAATTATAATTAATATTGAAACGAATAACGGTCCACAAATGAAACAGTTTGGTGGCACAGTGCAAATTAATCTACAAGGAGATCGACGATATTATTACTATGTCTATGGTAGTTTATATAATAATGGAACCACTACAACAGGTGTTACAGTCAATATTGGTATAGATGAAGTCACAAGCGTAAACTTTAATTGTTCAACGACAACAAGTTATTATGATTATATAATTAGGAGTGGATATCGTTATGGATACAGATAAGAAAATCAAAATTATAATTGGACTCATTATAGTCTTTTTTCCTTTTATTTACACCGGAAAATTGTGGGGATTTCCTAATTATTGGTCAGAAATAATGTTACATGCTTTTTATTGTTCACAAATTATTTGTGGAATAATTGGTCTTTATTTAATATATAAAGTGTTTGATTCAAAACGATAATAACCAGTCCTTTATTAAAGACTGGTTTCTATTTTGTGTGCCGGGCATGGCATTAATTCAGTTGGAGATAAACCAACCACAGG
>NZ_JBJEEX010000118.1:0-5210 GCF_051873495.1 Floccifex sp. | reverse complement strand
AAATAACCATTACGCGACCTTTTCTTTTAATTACTCTGCATTTGTCGCAAATTGGTTTTACAGATGGTCTTACTTTCATCTAAATGACCTCCTTATTTTCTTCTAAACGTAATACGCCCACGTGTTAAATCATATGGTGATATTTCTACGGTTACGCGATCGCCTGGTAAAATGCGAATGTGATGCATACGGATTTTACCAGAAACGTGAGCCAAAATCTCGTGTCCGTTTTCCAACTTCACTTTAAAAGCGGCGTTGGGTAAAGTGTCAACTACGATACCATCTAATTCGATCATATCTTGTTTTGCCATGGATTGATACTTCCTCCTTATTCGAAATGATTTGGCGTAAAAAGCCAATTACCATTGTACCAAAAATTTCTAGAATTGCAATAATAAAGCAAAGATGTTTTTACATCACCTTTGCTATTCCATTCTCTGTAATAATATATATATTCCCTGACTAACTGTTTGCTCTGGATTATCCGTCACATAAAAAGGACAAGGAAGAAGTTTCATCAACATTTGAATAAGGCCAGGAAGTTTCATAACCCCTCCACAACATACAATTCCTCTAGTATATATGTCTTCTCTTTGTTGTTGAGTACAATCATTTAAAAATTGAGCAATCCAATGAGCCCATTGTTCAACAATTGCTTGAACTAAATCCACAAGTTGATTTGAATTTAAAGTGATAACTTTAATCTGATGTAAATGGACATCCATTCCCTGAACATGCATCGAAACTGGTTCTGATTTCTTTATAGCACAAGCTAATTTTTTATTTATTTTTTCTTTCATATGTTCTGAAATAATTAAGCCATAATTTTGACGAACATATTTACCAATTAAATTATTGATGGATTTACCAGAAATTGAACAATTTGCTTTTTTCTGCATTTGACCAGAAGAAAAAATCGCAATATCACAATTTGAATATCCTATATCTAATACACAACTCGTTAAAGGAAGAAACAAATCTAAATTAGCACCAATAGCTGCCATCCATATTTGTTGATCCATATAAACACGATAAGCTCCTAATTCTAATAAATTTTGTTTCAAATCCTCACATTGTTGTTCTGTGAAAGTAGTTGGATACGACACAATTAATTCTGTTTTTTGAAAAACACGAAAAACATTAAATTGATAACACAATTGTTCCATCAATAAATACAGTGCATCAAAATCAATTTCTTTTAGTGCCAAAGGAGCAATAACTTGTATATCATCTTCAACACCCTTCATTTCTTTTGCTTCACAGCCAACTGCCAGCACACGATGTTTTTTGTCTAGGGCAACCATACAATCTTCATCAAATATTATTCCCTTTTCGTCTGAAATCAAACGAATATGATTAGCACCTAAATCGAAGCCAAAACGAATCATAAATCAAACCTCCCAATGTGATATAATAAATATGCACATTCTTATTAATTAAATGAGTAACTTATATATACAAATTATACTTGATTCTTTAGAAAAAGAAAAAACTTTAATACAACATGATCTAATAATTGAATGGAATTCCTATTTTAATGAAATAAATGTTCCCATTAAAGTAATTACCAACGATAATCCAAATGTTTTATATAAAATTAAAAGACAATATAAAACAAACATAGAATATGAATCTAAAGATCTAAATTTCTTTTTAGAACATAAATATTTAAAAGAAAAAGTGATTTATGGGAAAAAATATTTAATTATTTATCCAGAAATTCATGTAATCGAAGAAAATAAAATCACATATACATCGAAAAGAATTAACAAAAATGTCATGAAAACGGTATTTTTTGTATGTTTGGACATGAAATTTAAAAAATTTAAAAAAAATTTAGAAAAGTTGTTGACATAAGTTTTATTTTTTAGTATTCTTTAATAGCGCTAAGCGAGATGGAGGTTTAGCTCAGTTGGGAGAGCATCTGCCTTACAAGCAGAGGGTCAGCGGTTCGAGCCCGTTAACCTCCACCATTAATTAGTTGTATGTGTATCTGGAGAGGTAGCGAAGTGGCTAAACGCGGCTGACTGTAACTCAGTTCCTTTTGGTTCGGCAGTTCGAATCTGCCTCTCTCCACCACACACTGGGGTATAGCCAAGCGGTAAGGCAACAGACTTTGACTCTGTCATCTCGTTGGTTCGAATCCAGCTACCCCAGCCATTATGCAGGTGTAGTTCAATGGTAGAACTTCAGCCTTCCAAGCTGACTACGTGAGTTCGATTCTCATCACCTGCTCCATTATTTGCCGACTTAGCTCAATTGGTAGAGCAACTGACTTGTAATCAGTAGGTTGTGGGTTCAATTCCTATAGTCGGCACCATTATTTGACCCGTTAGCTCAGATGGTAGAGCAACTGACTTTTAATCAGTAGGTCGGGCGTTCGAATCGCCCACGGGTCACCACTTAAATATGCAGGTGTAGTTCAATGGTAGAACTTCAGCCTTCCAAGCTGACTACGTGAGTTCGATTCTCATCACCTGCTCCATATTTTTTCTGGAGGTTTAGCTCAGTTGGGAGAGCATCTGCCTTACAAGCAGAGGGTCAGCGGTTCGAGCCCGTTAACCTCCACCATTTTTTGCCGACTTAGCTCAATTGGTAGAGCAACTGACTTGTAATCAGTAGGTTGTGGGTTCAATTCCTATAGTCGGCACCATTATTTGACCCGTTAGCTCAGATGGTAGAGCAACTGACTTTTAATCAGTAGGTCGGGCGTTCGAATCGCCCACGGGTCACCATTTTTTTTACCCAAAATTGCAGGTGTAGTTCAATGGTAGAACTTCAGCCTTCCAAGCTGACTACGTGAGTTCGATTCTCATCACCTGCTCCATGGGGAGGTAGCGAAGTGGCTAAACGCGGCTGACTGTAACTCAGTTCCTTTTGGTTCGGCAGTTCGAATCTGCCCCTCCCCACCACTAAAAAGATAAAGGGAAATCAAATTGATTTCCCTTTTTTTCTATCTTTCACTGCACTATTCGCAACACCTACAAATACTTCCATAGCTTCAACTGGATAAGACCCCATTGCTGTTTCCGCTGTTAACATTATACTTTTGGCTCCATTATATACGGCATGATAAATATCAGATACTTCAGCACGTGTTGGTGTCGGATTTTTAATCATAGAATGAAGCATTTCCGTTACTACCATATAGTCTCTATTTTTAGCTTTACAATGATCTTCAATATATTTTTGAGCAGAAGGAAGATTAATGATTCCCACTGAATTTGCCAAATCTCCACGAGCAATCACTATTTGATCACATTGATCAATTAAATCATCAAGTTGTAATAGCCCTTGTATATTTTCAATTTTGGCATAGATTTTAATATTTTTATCTTCTATTTCTTTTTTCACATTCATTAAATCTTGTACATTACGAACAAAAGGCTGCATCAATCCTGTTACCCCAAATTCCAGAGCATCTTTAATGTTTTCTTTATCTTGTTTCGTCAGAGTATCTCTTTCAATCGTAATATTAGGTAGGGCAATACTTTTATGTGATTTTAATAAACCAGGTTGTATTACTTTTAGATAATTAGGAATTGCCAAGTCATCAATTGAAACGATATCATTTACATTTAATTGTTTTTCAATTTCACCAATTCGAAGCTCTGGTCCTTGCATATCAATTAATAAATCCGCTTCTATATTATTTTCTTTGGCTGCCAAAGAAAACTCATGAATCCAATCACTTGCTTGTTTTAAACTCGTATGAGATAAATTTAATCTCATACCCGTCATACCCTTTTTAAATAACTTGCTAATCACTTCTTTTTCACAACAAGAAGGTCCCAATGTCCCATAAATTTCTAATTCTTTCATACTCACTCCTAAAAAAAGAAGTCATTAACCTTGAATGACTTCTACTTTAACTTTATGATCTGCTTCTACATCATATGTAATCTTCGCAAAATCATTTATATTTTCAGTAATTACATCTCGAACTGCTTCAAAAACTTCATCTTCTTGTTTTTCATCACTACAATCATATTCGATTGAAGTCACAACATGTTTCTTAACCGAAATATTCTCAAGATCTTTTACAATACTTTTCATTTCCTTACCTCACTCTTGAATTTTAACACATTATTGTCTTTTTGACAATTATCTACATTATGATAAAATGGATACAAAAAAAAGGAGAAAGATATGAATCTAGTAATACCTGAAAACTATAATCCTGTTTTATCGATTCGTGAAACGCAAGAAGCGATAAAATTTATTCGTGATACATTTCAATATGAATTTGGAAAGGAAATGAACTTAACTCGTATTTCAGCTCCTCTTTTCTTAGAAAAGAACTCTGGATTAAACGATGACTTAAACGGTGTTGAACAACCTGTTTCTTTCACAATGAAAGAATTAGGTGATGAACGAATTGAAGTTGTTCATTCCCTTGCGAAATGGAAACGATGGGCTTTAGGGCACTATAACTTTTCAATGCATGAAGGTTTATATACAAACATGAATGCGATTCGTAAAGATGAAGACTTAGATAATCTTCATTCGGTATACGTTGATCAATGGGATTGGGAAAAGATTATTTCAAAAGAAGAAAGAACTGAGAATGTTTTAAAACAACATGTGGAACAAATATTTAAAATTATTAAGCACATGGAACATGAAGTTTGGTATAAATATCCCCAAGCTGTAAATCGTTTACCAGAAGCTATTCATTTCTTTACAACACAAGAATTATTGGATTTATATCCAAATTTATCTCAAAAAGAAAGAGAAAATGAAATTACTCGTCAATATGGTTGTGTTTTCTTAATGAAAATCGGTGATAAATTATCAAATGGAAAGAAACACGATGGACGTGCACCTGACTATGATGACTGGCAATTAAATGGTGATATTTTATTTTGGTATGAACCATTGCAATGTGCTTTAGAAATCTCAAGTATGGGAATTCGTGTTAGTGAAGAATCTTTAGTGGAACAACTTGAAAAAGAAAATTGTATGGACCGCTTAAAACTTCCTTATCACCAAGACA
This sequence comes from Floccifex sp., assembly GCF_051873495.1. NCBI lineage: Bacteria > Bacillati > Bacillota > Erysipelotrichia > Erysipelotrichales > Erysipelotrichaceae > Floccifex > Floccifex sp. Next base: position 214 of record NZ_JBJEEX010000118.1, on the reverse strand, counting down.
TTTTAAATAAACGTCTTCCATATACTATTGGTGGAGGTATTGGACAATCTCGTTTGTGCATGTTGTTGTTAAAGAAAGCACACATTGGTGAAGTTCAATCAAGTCTCTGGCCTAAAGAAATGGTTGATGAGTGTTTAAAAAATAACATTCAAATTTTATAAGAGGATATAACAGTTAAGTGATTTGTCACTTGAAAAGAGTTATATCCTCTTTT